>JBHACZ010000063.1:0-12870 GCA_041854825.1 Porphyromonas sp.
AAATGTCTTAAGGAAGCTGGCCTTGGGGATCGTTAAGGCTCAGAAAGACAAGCACTCTGTGAAGAAGAGAATGTTTAAGGCGGCGATGAATCCAGAATACCTCAGAAAGCTTCTCAGAATTTGATGCGGTTGCCCTGGGGTTAAGGTCAGTTTTGATGCTTTGAATAATTATTGTTACCTTTACCAGTGCTAAGCCTATGCTGCCGTTGGCAATACGTCAGGTAGGAACACGGCAGATCGTAACAAGTAAAATAAGTATTGATATGGCAAGTTCTAACGGTGGGGGCAAGTTCACCCTCGGCATCTTAATCGGAGCAGCTCTCGGTGCTGCCGCTGCCTACTTCGCAGACAGAAATAAGCGTGAGCGTTTCGCAGATGACTTCTCTAGTACGGTGGACCGTGCTCGTGATAGCCTCGTAGAGGGATATTATGAAGCTAAGGACCGCTATAATCAGTATCGCACGCGTATCGCTGGCGACACAGAGCAGCTACTGTCAGACGTTCGCGAGGAGCTAAACGACCTAGACTAAGGTCTACGCCGATACGTGCCTGCCTAGCTCTATATGGCGGGCAGTACCGACCACAAGCAGTATGAGAGCCCCGAGACGGATGCCATCAGGCACTCATCTCGGGGCTCTGCCTCTAGCTCCATAGAGCTACCCCCTAGAGAGCGGGGAGCATCTGTAGAGCGACTCTTATTCACACATAATACAGTCAGTATATGACACCAGACGAACAGCGTATTACCAGCCTGCTCCAGGCTCTCATAGCGACACTCCGGTCTCGTACCAATCAGGGTATAGCCTCCCTAGGACTCTGTCTGTCCTCTGGGAGCGCATCGCTACTGAGTATCGTCGTCGTGGGCTTCCTCGCGCTCAATCTATTCCTGTATCTCAATATCACCCTCGGCTTCTTGCTCGGGAGCCTCAGCGATGGGTCGCCAGCCCTCGGCTTCCTGATGCTGGCAGGAGTCTATGTACTCCTGATCTTGGTCTATCTGCTTATACGCTCTAGGGTAGAGCGTCGTGTGCGCAATCGTGTGGCCCGTCAGGTCGTACACGTAGGCGATAATGTCAATGCTGAGCTCGATACCATCACCCAGCTACGCGTGGACGAAGGCTATCGTGAGGCGTATATCTCGGGAGAGCCAGAGCCATACCACGCCCTTGAGCTAAGGCAAGCCGAAGCTATGCGTAAGGCTCGACACTCTGGCAAGGAGGTGCAACGAGAATTCACTTATATTCTGCAAAACTATAAGGCAATTGCTCTCAATGCTGCTGAAAGTCAGATTAAGCAACGCTATCCTGCTTACCAGTACGTATCCTCTTTGGCCAGTTTCCTTGTGCCAAGAGAAACCACTAAGTCAAAGGGGGCAGGCACTATCCAAGAAGAAAAGTATCAACGTCTACGCAAAAGGATTAATCGTTTTGATGGTGCATTGAGGTCTATTCGTCCATATATGCCATACATCAATTTAGCATATCAGATTGTCAAACCTGTCGCTACAGCTCTCCTCATAGGAAAGACTCAAGGGTGGTTACTATCACTCCTTGGAATGGGTAAAACACGTAGGCGATAGCTTGCCATTAAACAGATCTCCCCTCAAGCATAAGTTATTATGCTTGAGGGGAGATCTGTTTGTACTACTAGAGCAAGAGAACTAGCGAGAGGTAATCTTATCGTCAACCTCTCTAGACGCTAGTCCGCAGCCAGAACAGCCCGAGCATCCTCTGGCATCATTAGGATTGGGAACGAAGAGCCGATAGATGCGATGCCCGATTAGCCCGAAGACGATTAGTCCAATGAGGGCAACTATGATATATTGTATCATACAAAAGCTAAACGAATAAGCGTGAACCTATCTGAAAGACTGCGAAAGCTACTGCCCATGCGAGTACACACGAATAGATAACAGAGAATGCTCCCCAGCGCCATGAGCCAGACTCGCGCCCGATAGCTACGATGGTAGCGATACAGGGGAAATAGATCAGCACGAAGAGCATAAAGGCAATCGCTACCATGGGAGTGAAACTAGGAGTTCCATCAGCTCTGCGCTCCGATACGATACGCTGGCTGAGTCTCTGTGTAGCTTCATCACCATCATCGCCGTCTCCTGTATAAATGACACCGAGGGTAGAGACTACAATTTCTTTGGCAGCCATCCCTGAGAGTAGACTTATGCCCATCTTCCAATCAAAGCCAAGGGGGGCAATGATTGGCTCTGTAGCTTTGCCGAGACGACCAATCCAACTATTCTCTTGGTGATACTGATGGTGAGCGGACTCTAGTGCAGAGATTTGGTTTGCTTTGTCCTCGTCGCTAAGTTGGGATGACTCGATGAGAACAATGCGCTCTGTCATCAGCTCCTCAGCCTCCGTCTGACGGGGGAAGTAACCTAGGAACCACACGACAATCGATGCCAGCAGGATGATCGTACCCATCTTCTGTAGGTATTGCTGAGCCTTATTCCACATATGTCTGATGATGGAGCGTAGCGTAGGCATGCGATAGGGTGGGAGCTCCATCACGAAAGGAATGTCTTCGCCATCGAAGACTGTGCCTCGCAGTACACGTGCACTGATCACCGCCAGGATGACACCAGTAATATATAGACCGAAAAGTACGAGTGGAGCGTGTGATGGAAAGACAGCTCCAGCAAGAAGCAAATACACAGGCAGGCGTGCTGAGCAACTCATGAAGGGGAGTACCAGCATGGTAATAATTCTGCTTTTGCGACTCTCTATGGTACGAGTGGCCATCACAGCAGGGACATTACACCCGAAGCCCATGATTAGTGGTATAAAGCTCTTACCATGAAGACCCATTCGGTGCATTAGCTTATCCATGATGAATGCTGCTCGCGCCATATATCCACTATCCTCAAATAACGAGATGAATAGGTATAGAATCAAGATGTTGGGTAGAAAGACGATCACGCCTCCGACGCCTCCGATGATGCCCTCAATAAGAAGATCCTTGAGTGGTCCATCAGTCATTAGGCGTGCTAGTCCGTCACTGAGTGATGCGACAGCTCTGTCTATCCAGTCCATAGGATACTGTCCGATCCAGAATGTCGCTGCGAACATCAGGAACATTAGCCCGAGGAAGATCGGAAAACCGAGCCAGCGATGCGTCACAATATGGTCAATGGTATCAGTCAGTGTCTTGCGATGCTTGAGATGGGGGCGATAAGTCTCGCGCAATGCTCCTGCGATGTAGCCATAGCGTGCGTCTGTCATTAGCTCTTCAATGTCGGAGATATTGTCTTCGTTTGCTAGCTTCTTGAGTGTATAGTCGCGGGCAGATAGGACGAATGCTCCACGTGCATACTCACTCATTAGACGCTGTGCCATCGCAGGGTCAGACTCAAGGAGCTTGATCGCAATGTATCGTGCGGAGACTTCGCTGGGGATGTCGAGATGCTTTTGCACTTTGGCAGTTATACTAGAGAGAGCGATCTCTAGCGAAGTACCATAGCTGACGTTTATCGGACGTATTTTGCCTTGCTCAGTGTCAATGATGGCTGGATCTCCCTTCTGAATACCTTCCCACACTTCGATGATTTGCCCGAAGAGTGCTTGCAATCCTAGACCCGAACGCGACACCGTCGGGATCATTGGCACACCGATCAGGCGAGCAAGGCGTGGATAATCCAGATACTCCTTGCGCGACATAAACTCATCGAACATATTGAGCGCGACGACTACTGGCAGTCCCATTTCCTTGATTTGGAGTGTGAGGTAGAGATTGCGTTCGATATTCGTCGTGTCAATGACATTGAGCACGACATCTGGCTTGTCTGTTCCTGTGAGGTAGTCGCGAATGTACATTTCCTCAGGGCTGTACGGCGACAAGGAATACGAGCCTGGAAGGTCGATCAGTTCGATGTGATAGCCTCCATAGTCTATATAGCCTGTCTTTCGTTCGACTGTGACACCGCTATAGTTGCCGACGTGCTCGTGCGCACCACTAGCTTGGTTGAAGAGCGATGTCTTACCACAATTGGGATTGCCCACCAATGCTACACGCAGAGGTCTACGGCTCTCGGATGAATTTCCAAAGCCCTGCATCGGAGCCAATGCTCCTGGTGCTAGCGGAGTATCGTGATCCTCGATGTCCTCAATCTCCCTCTCGGCTGGCAAGAGGCTAATGTCGATGAATCGTGCATCCTCACGGCGCAATGAAACGACATAGCCGAGGATGCGATACTGCATTGGATCCATCATCGGAGCGCCTTGTAGGGCGGTCACTTCTTTTCCCTGGATGAATCCCATCTCTAGGATTCGCTTGCGGAATTGACCCGATCCGGAGACTCGCCTAATGACGGCACTTTGTCCGGGTTGTAGTTCTGAGAGTTTCATTTGAAGCTATGAGAGTAGTGTAAAACACCTATACAAGCATTCTGCGCGGGTTAATGTTCGACCCGCATCATCATTATACGTCTGCAAAGATACAATCTCGGTGCTACAAACCTCTCCATGCGACCCGCCGAAATGCTATCGATGAAGATCCTTGAGTCGAATGATGTAAGGTCTGAGCACAGCTATTCATACTGCACAGATTAGAATTGTATTAGCATTGATATAGTATAGCAAACTACATACTATAGTAGATACAGCTGCACACTATAGTATGCAGTCGCACACACTATAGTATGCAAGCACCTATACTGTAATATAAATTTAGTATTAGTATAACAACTATGGTAATCGTTGCCTTGTACTATAGAGATCGGTTAGCATAAGTATTCTGCTTCGAATGATATAGAATGATATGAAGGGAGATAATTATACCCCCCGAATCATCATGATAGAGATGATTCGGGGGGCATAGCTGGATAAATCCTGTAGGGCAGGCGAGATTAGATGATAGAATTCTTCTTTGTGAACTCGATGATTTCATCGATATGGCCGAATGCTAGTCCCGTTACCGTATCCGCACAGCCATAATATACCGCGATGCGACCCGTGTCTGCATCGTGCAGAGCTGCACAGGGGAAGGTAACATTAGGTACGTCGCCCATACATTCATAGGTCTCGCGAGGAGAGATGAGGTAAGGACCCGAGCGGAACTTTACCTTCCAAGGCTCATCGAGATCAAGGATTGCGGAGCCGAATGCATATACGAAGCCGTTGCAGCTATGAAGTACGCCATGGTAGATGAGCAACCATCCCTCGCTCGTCTCTATAGGAATAGGACCCGCACCGATCTTCGTGCACTGCCAAGCACTATGTTCGAATGGCGCAGGACTCATAACGTGACGATGACGACCCCAGTACTCAAGCTCGGGAGATTCGCTGTAGAAGATGTCGCCGAATGGGGTATGACCATTGTCACTGGGGCGACTGAGCATGGCGAAATTGCCATTGATCTTGCGGGGGAAGAGTACTCCATTGCGGTTGAATGGCAGGAATGCGTTCTCTACCTGATGGAATGTCTTGAAGTCGTACGTGTAAGCTACACCGATCGTAGGACCATGATAGCCATTGCACCACGTTACATAGTAGCGGTCTTCGATGAATACAACGCGTGGGTCATAACCATAAACCCATTCGCCGATCTCAGGGATATTGCACTCGAACTTGAGCGGCTCTGGGTTGATATTCCAGTTGATCGCGTCATCGCTAAAACCAACGTGTAGACGCATACGACGATTGGTGTCATCACAGCGGAATACACCAGCATAACCTTCACCAAAACGTACGACAGCACTATTGAAAATACTGTTGGACGTTGGGAGTAGGTCGCGCGGAATGATGGGATTGGCAGAGTAACGCCACATTACTTCCTTGCTTCCCTCGGGACGATTCTCCCAAGGCATATCGGGCATAGACTGACCGACGATCTTGATCTTGCTCATACTTAGTTTTCTTTATTGAGGATTGTAGTTTTGTCTTAGTGCGCTAGTTCTCTGCATTCGCCTTCGCCTTATCACGATGCGCGAACGGCAAGAAGAAAGATAGAATGATCACAGGGATCGAAGAGAGTAGGGCGATCGTGAAGAATGTGGGGTAGCCCAGTCTATCGCTTAGCCATCCGCTGAGCATACCAGGTACCATCACGCTGAGATTCATCAGGCTATTGGCAAAGGCGTAGTGTGCCATTTGGTACTTACCAGGCGCAATCTGTTGCATCATGAAGAGTGTGATCCCTACGAAGCCAAAGCCGTAGCTGAAGTATTCGAAGATGATCCCAGTGGCAATCCAGACCAAACTCTCTGGTTGATACATCGCCAGAAGTAGGTATACGCCGAAGGGCACGTTGAAGATAAGTACGAGCGACGTTAGTGTGCGCTTGAGCCCATAGTGTCCGATGAAGTAGCCAGAGAGTATTGAGCCGACGATGAAGGCAATAGTACCTGCTGTGCCATAGATGAGTCCATAACTCTCGTTGCTTAGTGCGAGACCGCCGATGCTCGTGCTATCCTT
The DNA here is from genome assembly GCA_041854825.1 of Porphyromonas sp. Classification (GTDB taxonomy): domain Bacteria; phylum Bacteroidota; class Bacteroidia; order Bacteroidales; family Porphyromonadaceae; genus Porphyromonas. The sequence goes on from JBHACZ010000063.1 coordinate 6,429, forward strand.
GAGGAATAGGGGAGCGACCTTCATCGCAAGACCTTCTGCAAAGCGATAAACAAAGACAAATGCTAGATACAGGAAGATATATTTCTTCTGGAAGAATGTTACGATCACTTGTCCAAGCTCCGCCATCCCCTCATCGAATGAGCGAGTCTGCGTCGCCTTAGCCTCTGCTGGTAACACGAAGAAATGATAGCCAGCAAGCGCAAGCATGATAATACCACAGATCCCCATGATGATCATCCATGCCATCTGCATCCCATATTCTTTGCCGAGTACACCAGCGAGATAGACGAGACCCCCGTTAGTTAGGATTTTGGCAAGATTGTAGAATGCTCCTTGCCAGCCAGCGTATTGTCCTTGTTCGCTTGTCGTGAGCTCCTGCATATATACGCCATCACCTGCGATGTCATGCATCGAACCACTGACGGCCATCACAGCCATCACAGCCAAAGCAATAGCAAAGAAGTCAGGCAATGGAAGCGCGAAGCATACAAGCCCAAACATCAGTGCCGACACTGCCTCAGTGAGGATGACATATTGACGCTTGGTGCCGAAAATCTCCATCACTAGGCTAAAGAGCGGCTTGAGCGACCATGGCAGGATGAGTAGGGAAGTCCAGTAGGTGATGTCCTCATTGGCGATACCGAGATCCTTGAACATCAGTACCGACACTATGGATAATGCCACGAAAGGCAAACCCATACCGAAGTATACGGACGGAACCCACATGATAGGATTCCTACGCTTATTCTCTAGATGTGTCATATGTTACTATTGCTGTTTGGCTGCCTGGAGTGTGTTGAGCATTAGAGAGACGATGGTCATAGGGCCTACACCGCCAGGTACTGGCGTAATAGCAGACGTTAGCGGAGCAACCTCATCGAAGCATACATCACCCGCAAGTCTCCAGCCACTCTTCTTCGTGGCATCCTCTACACGTGTAGTGCCTACATCTACGATCACCGCACCGGGCTTAACCATGTCTGCCTTCACGAAGCCTGGCACACCGAGTGCCGCTACTATAATATCTGCTTGCAGGCAAAGTTCCTTGATATTGGGTGTGCGGCTATGACAGACCGTGATAGTACAATCTCCAGGATTGCCCTTGTGCAGTAGGAGCTGTGCCATAGGCTTGCCGACGATATTGCTACGACCGAGGACGACGCAGTGCTTACCACGTGTGTCAATCCCGTTGCGACTCAGTAGCTCTACAATGCCCTTAGGCGTAGCTGACACGAAGCAAGGCAGACCAATGCTCATCTTCCCGACATTGATCGGATGGAAGCCATCTACATCCTTGCGTGGGTCTACTGCCTCGATGATCTTTTGCTCATCGATATGACGAGGTAGAGGAAGCTGTACGATGAAGCCCGTAACATCTGCATCCTCATTAAGCTTCTTGATGCATCCGAGAAGCTCTGCCTCTGTTACATCATCTTCGTAACGGATCAGCGATGAACGAAAGCCAACCTCTTCGCAGGCCTTGATCTTGGCAGCGACATAGGTCTCACTACCGCCATCGTGTCCCACGAGGATCGCCACGAGATGGGGAGCTGGCTTGCCTTCAGCTACGAGCTGAGCTACCTCAGTTGCGATCTCTTGCTTGATGGCTGCGCTTGTAGCCTTGCCATCGAGTAGTCTGTATGTGGTCTGTGCCATAATGCGTACTCATGATGTGTGGTTAGGGTACTAGAGGCCGAAGCGACCGCCTCCTAGCTTGGGCATCTTGGGAAGTTTAGGCATCTTGCCTCCGAAGCCCTGCATCTGCTTCATCACCTTACGCATCTGCGTGAACTGGTTGATGAGCTTATTGACTTCCTGTACCGTAGTGCCACTACCATCGGCAATGCGCTTGCGACGACGGCCATCGATAATGGCAGGGTGCTTGCGCTCCTCGGGTGTCATAGAGTAGATAATCGCCTCTACGCTCTTGAAGGCGTTGTCGTCAATGTCAATATCCTTAATCGCCTTGCCAAGTCCTGGGATCATCGAAGCCAGTTCCTTGAGGTTCCCCATCTTCTTAATCTGATGGATCTGCGCTAGGAAGTCATTGAAGTCAAACTGATCCTTGGCAATGCGTTCCTCTAGGCGACGTGCTTCGCGTTCGTCATATTGCTGCTGAGCACGCTCTACGAGGGAGACGATGTCACCCATCCCGAGGATGCGGTCTGCCATACGCTCTGGATGGAAGATGTCCAGTGCCTCCATCTTCTCACCCGTGCCGACGAATTTGATGGGTTTATCCACCACCGTACGAATAGATAGGGCAGCACCACCACGGGTATCCCCGTCGAGCTTCGTCAACACCACGCCATCGAAGTCTAGTCGATCGTTGAATTCCTTTGCCGTATTGACTGCATCTTGCCCCGTCATAGAGTCCACGACGAAGAGCGTCTCTGTAGGCTTGATGGCAGATTTAATCGCGGCGATCTCCTGCATCATCTGTTCGTCGATGGCAAGGCGACCCGCAGTATCTACGATCACGGTATCACATCCCTGTGCCATAGCTTCGGCGATACCTCGGCGAGCGATTTCTACAGGATTGTTATTTCCCAAGTCGCTATAGACGGGCACACTGATTTGTTCGCCGAGTACACGGAGCTGTTCGATAGCTGCAGGACGATAAACGTCACACGCTACGAGTAGAGGTTTGCGGTTTTGCTTTGTCTTAAGGAGGTTGGCGAGCTTACCGCTCATCGTCGTCTTACCCGAACCTTGAAGACCAGACATCAAGATAATGGCAGGCATTCCGCTGAGGTTAATGTCTGCTGATTTGCCTCCCATGAGCTCTGCGAGCTCGTCGTGCACGATCTTAACCATCAGCTCGCCAGGGCGCACTGCCGTGAGGACGTTCTGCCCAAGGGATTTCTCCTTGATGCGCTCGGTGAATTGCTTGGCTACATTATAATTGACATCTGCCTCTAGGAGTGCACGGCGTACATCCTTGAGGGTTTCGGCGACGTTGATTTCGGTGATTTTGCCCTCACCCTTGAGGATCTTGAACGAACGCTCTAGTCTTTCGCTTAGGTTCTCAAACATATTGCTCTATTTCTAATGCGTCAAGGCGCTATGCCCCGACGACTCTATTTACTGTATGATCTTATTGGTCGCCGTATCGGGGAATACCACCGACGGCTCGAAGGTCTTCGCCTCCTCGTGTGTCATCCACGCATATGCCATAATGATGACAATATCCCCAGGCTGTACGAGGCGGGCAGCTGCGCCATTGAGGCAGACGACACCCGACCCGCGCGGTCCAGGGATGGTATAGGTCTCTAGGCGTGCGCCATTGTTGTTATTGACGATCTGCACTTTCTCTCCGCGCAGGATACCAGCAGCGTCCATCAGATCTTCGTCGATGGTAATGCTACCGATATAGTTTAGATTGGCTTCCGTGACGGTAACCCTATGAATCTTTGACTTTACGAGTTCTACTAACATTGGTTCTCTGTGTCATTGCCCTTCTCGGGCAAATTCAGTCGCAAAGATAAGCATAATTGGGTGTTTAAAGCCCCAGTTCGATATTTGTATGCTACTATCCTCTTTTTAGCTGAATACTGGTAGATGTGTTATGTGTGAGATAATATGTGTACCTTTGTCACTAGCAAATCAACTAGAAGCATAGCTTGTGGCCGTGAGGCTACCCTATCAACAACTCAAAGTGATATATAATGAGTTCAACAGAACAACAAGACCTTCACCTCAAGTCCAGTGAACAGACAGGTGCTTCCCAGCCTATGCCTTCGGCAGAAGGCTCTACGAGTGACGCATCGCAAGGAAGACGTAAGCGTATTCGCATCGCCGTAACCGAACCCGAGCCTCTCAGTGCTCGCGAAGAAGGATTGGGAACTCGCCGTTTCGGAAGTCGTTTCCCCTCAGAACATCAAGGGCAACGCCCTCAGCGTGACGAGTATACCCCTAATCAGCCCCGCCAGCCTCGCCAAGAGGATGATACTGCGCGTCGTAATGAATACGCCGAACGCTATCAGGCACAGAGATCAGAGGGCAACTTCGACCACAATTATAACCGTGGCGAACGTCCCCGTTCTACTAATCCCAATAACCAGGGTGCAAATGCTAATCCGAATGCGAAGCCTAAGCCTGCGGGGAAGAAGCCTGGTGTGAAGAAACCCAAGAATAAGGGTTTTGAGCTTCCACCTGAGCCAGTCAAGTACAAGGAAGTACTAGCTCCCGACACGGAGATTCGCCTAAATAAGTTCCTTGCTAATGCCGGCATTGCGTCACGTCGAGAGGCGGACACGCTGATTCAGCAGGGTAAGGTAATGGTCAATGGTGTGGTAGTTACCGAGCTAGGCAAGCGCGTTACTCCCCTTGACGTTGTAGAATATGACGGTAAGCGCGTAGAGTCTGAGAGCAAAGTATATGTCCTGCTCAATAAGCCCAAGAACTGTGTGACAACCTCAGATGATCCCGAGTGTCGTCTCACGGTGATGGATCTCGTACGCAATGCCTGTCCTGAGCGTATCTATCCTGTCGGTCGCCTTGACCGCCACACGACCGGGGTATTGCTAATTACCAACGACGGAGATCTCGCCTCTAAGCTCACACATCCTTCGTTTATGAAGAAGAAGATCTACCATGTATGGCTCGATAAGCCAGTGGCGATCGAGGATATGCAGCGTATCGCGGACGGCATAGACCTAGAAGATGGCGAGATTCACGCAGATGCGTTGAGTTATGTCAAGGATGACGATCTGAGTCAGGTCGGGATCGAAATTCACTCTGGGCGCAATCGTATCGTGCGTCGTATCTTCGAGCATCTCGGCTATAAGGTCATCAAGCTAGACCGCGTCTACTTCGCTGGTCTCACTAAGAAGAATCTCCCTCGCGGTCGCTGGCGTTATCTCAATGAGACTGAGGTAAACAATCTCCGTATGGGTGCATTCGAGTAAGGCAAACTATCACATCCTACATCTTATATATGTCAAGAGTTAAAATCAAACAACTCCTCAGCGACAGCCAGCTCATCGGGCAAACAGTCCACGTCAAGGGCTGGGTACGTACGCGTCGTGGCAACAAAGCCGTAAGCTTTATCGCCCTCAATGACGGGTCTACGATACACAATATTCAGATTGTCGCAGACAATGAGCGCTTTGCTACCGAACTATTGGGCAAGATTACCACGGGCGCAAGCCTCAGTGTCACGGGGCTGCTCGTAGCCTCAGAGGGCAAGGGGCAGACTGTAGAGATCCAGGCGCAGAGTATCGAAGTACTTGGCACCGCAGATCCCGAAACTTACCCCCTACAGAAGAAGGGGCATTCGCTAGAGTTCCTTCGCGAAATCGCTCATTTGCGCCCTCGCACTAATACGTTCGGAGCTATCTACCGCATGCGTCACGAGATGTCGATGGCTATTCACACGTATTTCCATGAGCGTGGCTTCTACTATGTACACACACCGATCATTACATCTAGTGATGCCGAGGGTGCAGGGCAGATGTTCCAAGTCACGACGCTTGATGTAGCCAATCCTCCACGCGAAGAAGGCGACGCAGTCGACTACAGTGAAGACTTCTTCGGCAAGCGTACGGCGCTGACCGTCTCTGGTCAGCTGGAGGGCGAACTGGCAGCTATGTCGCTCGGAGCTATCTATACGTTCGGTCCCACCTTCCGTGCAGAGAATAGTAATACGCCTCGTCACCTAGCGGAATTCTGGATGATCGAGCCCGAAGTGGCATTTATCGAGATCCAGGAGAATATGGATCTAGCAGAGGACTTCATCAAGCACTGTGTGCGCTGGGCGCTTGACCGCTGCGCCGACGACATAGCATTCCTCGCTGAGCACTATGACAAGGAACTTGTGGAGCGCCTACGCTTCATCCTCGAGAAGCCTTTCGTTCGCCTAACCTATACAGAGGGGATCACAATCCTCGAAGAGGCGGTCAAGGCTGGGCGTAAGTTCGAGTTCCCAATCTACTGGGGCGCGGATATGAGCAGCGAACACGAGCGTTATCTTGTCGAAGAGCACTTCCGCACGCCTGTTATTGTTACCGATTATCCGAAGGAGATCAAGAGTTTCTACATGAAGCTCAACGACGATGACAAGACTGTCCGCGGTATGGACGTGCTTTTCCCCAAGATCGGCGAGATCATTGGCGGTTCGGAGCGCGAAGCCGACTACGAGAAACTCCGCAAACGCGCCGAAGCGATGGGAGTGCCTGACAAGGATATCTGGTGGTATATGGATACGCGTCGCTATGGTACTGCGCCTCACGCTGGCTTTGGGCTAGGCTTCGAACGCCTTATGCTCTTCGTGACGGGCATGGCTAACATTCGCGATGTGATACCCTTCCCCCGCACGCCACGCAACGCAGAGTTTTAGGCTCGCCTAAGGCTATACGTACATCATAGTAAGTGCAGTCAAAGCTTCGGCTTTGGCTGCACTTACTGCATTGTGTGGGTCGTTAGGAACTCTCCTATGGCG
>JBHACZ010000064.1:0-20226 GCA_041854825.1 Porphyromonas sp.
AAATGTCTTAAGGAAGCTGGCCTTGGGGATCGTTAAGGCTCAGAAAGACAAGCACTCTGTGAAGAAGAGAATGTTTAAGGCGGCGATGAATCCAGAATACCTCAGAAAGCTTCTCAGAATTTGATGCGGTTGCCCTGGGGTAGCAGAGGGATCTGAGGCTGGTGGAATTCCAGTATGTAGGTACGGGTCTGCTTCTGGTACATACTCGAGGGATGAGTTTGGGGCAGGAGCAGCATCTAGGATGTAGTACCCAGACTGATAAAATGCATTGGTCTCAATATTGGAATATTGCCAGCTAAAAGATTTGGTGGATGCTGATTTGTTTTTAATGGAGATCTTTAGCAGTGCTCCCATCAGCTTCATATTGACGAGTCCTGCATTACCATCGGGGTGATTAGCCCCAGTTCCCATCTTTAGTTCACTCCAAGGAAACATTAGAAGTGGGACACGCAGTCCTTGTGCAGGGTAACCATTGGTAGTTGTATAGCTCGAACTCCAAAGCAATAATTTTTGCTCCGTTACTCTGTTCCCTTCTCCGAGGTATCCCGTGATGTACCACGTTGCGACCTCCCGCATTAGTGAAGTCAGTACCCGGTGCGAGTGCCACATTTTGCCCTCCGATCTTTAGTCGCTTGCCCTCTCGGATGAATGGTATCTCGACATAGGTGGAGGGCTGGGTAGGATCATCACTGCGGATGATACATTTGAGTGTTACCTTGCCATTGGAGGTTAAGGCGTCTAGATTGATGGCATAGCCTCCTCTGCCATTATCGGCAAGGGGAACTGTTACCATACGTAGCTCGTCTAGAGGAAGATCTATCTCGGCAGAGAGGCGGGCGGTTACTTCTTGCGTCGCAGGCGCTGGCTCGTTCGTTCGCTCCTGGCTACACGCCGTGAGCGAAGCGAATGCAAGTATGAGCCAGAGTCGAATCATTATCTGTTTCATATTAGTCATTATTATATGGTGAATTGATACGTTAGTAGGAATACGCGTATACGCACCAAGGCGATACCCCGATATCGGGGCATCGCCTTGTATAGTAGATGTTACGATTAGCCTATCGTAAGGTGAATGTAATTTTATTTTACATATGGAGGGGGGTACATATTGAACAAGTTGTTACATTTGAGGCGCATGGAGAAGCAAGATGCGTAACCACATCCTGTCTACTCTGTGCGATAAATGCACCTTTGCTCAATGAAAATCTACTATCTGTGCCATAACTTGGCGACAAAGTTAGTACATATTTTTTGACAAACAAATCTTTCTTCGCAGATTAGGTCAAATATGACATAAGAATAGGCGTATATAAACGTTAAGACCCAGCTCTCTTGCGAGGGCTGAGTCTCAACATCTCTCAAACTTCAAAAAACTCTACTCGTAGAGATTTTGAGGGGGGCGCTCAGACTTACTGAGCACTGATGGCGTCCGTAGGACATACTGCAGCGCAAGCGCCACAGTCGATGCACGTATCAGCATCGATTACGTAGATTGAGCCTTCAGAGATGGCTGATACTGGACATTCGTCAATGCAAGTACCGCAAGCTACGCAGCTATCAGAAATTACATGTGCCATAATTTTGCAAACTGTTTAAGTGATGATATAACTACTCGAATTTTTCTGCGGGCAAAGGTAGATAGGATATTTGAATCTACCAACTATTAGGTATACAATGTTCGTCACTTTTCCTCCGAGACTACCTACTAATAGCTAGCATTTTCCTTCAAGAAGTGCATAAGCTATAGATGTAACTGATTAGACAGCGCGCCCATAGGCAGGATAGTTGTAGGTTTGGGACTTAATAGATACTTTTGTACGCAATCATCATTCATAAGTATGGCACTCAATAACAATGTAATGATCGTGCGACATCGCCTAATGGCTGAGCTCGTGCGTCTCTGGAAGGCTGAAAGTCTCGTCGAAGAGATTGATCGTATTCCTCTAAGATTTAGCCCACGACTGGCAAAGCCTCGTGGACGTTGCTGTATTCATAAGGAGCGTGTCGTCTGGAAATATAAGTCTCTGCCACTGCTCGGCTATGACATGAGCGACGAGACAGACGAGCTGACCCCACTCTCTAGTTATGCCCGCGCTGCACTCGATCGCAAAGCTCCCGAGAAAGACAACCTGCTATGTGTCATAGATGAAGCCTGCTCCTCGTGCGTGCAGGTGAATTATGAGGTAAGTAACCTCTGTAAGGGATGTGTCGCACAGGGCTGTTATACCAACTGCCCCAAGGACGCAGTCTTCTTCAAGCGCAATGGGCAAGCGGAGATTGATCACGACAAGTGTATTAGCTGTGGACTGTGCCAAAAGAACTGTCCCTATCATGCCATCGTGTATATACCTGTTCCCTGTGAAGAGGCTTGCCCAGTCAAGGCCATTAAGAAGGATGAGCACGGCATCGAACGTATAGATGAGGACAAATGTATCTATTGCGGGAAGTGCGTTAATGCTTGCCCCTTCGGTGCCATCTTCGAGATTAGCCAAGTCTTCGATATCCTGCAGGGCATTCGTGAGGGACGCAAGATGATCGCTATCCCCGCGCCCTCTGTCCTCGGTCAATTCAAGACAAGTATCGACAAGGTCTATGGTGCACTCAAGCAAATGGGTTTCCACGATGTGATCGAGGTCGCTCAGGGGGCTATGGATACCATCAGCAATGAAGCGCACGAACTGCTCGAGAAGCTTGAGGAAGGGCAACCCTTCATGACGACTTCATGCTGTCCCGCATACATTGAGCTGACCGAAAAGCATATCCCAGATATGAAACCTTTCGTGTCTCATACGGGATCTCCGATGTACTACGCCGCACGTATCGCCAAGCAACAGCATCCTGATGGAGAGATCGTATTCATCGGTCCTTGCCTAGCTAAGCGCAAGGAGGCGACACGCGATGAGGCGGTAGACTTCGTAATGACATTCGAGGAGCTTGCAGCTGTCCTTACAGGGATGGGTATAGAGGTAGAGCAAACAGAGGAGACATTCACGCCTGCATTTACGTCTGTACGCGAAGCGCATGGATTCGCCCAAGCTGGTGGCGTAATGCGTTCGGTACAGGCATATCTCAAGGAGCGTGCATCACTCTTCACTGCACTCAACGTCTCTGATATAGATCGCAAAAGCATTACACTCCTACGCTCTGCAGCTAAGGCGAAGAAAGCACCTGCGCAGTTCATAGAAGTCATGGCATGCCCTGGAGGCTGTATCACGGGTCCCTGTGCCAATGGTGATACAGCACAAGGAGAGCGTCGCCTAGCTGCTGAGCTGTCTAAGCGGACAGAATCGTATGCCGACATGGACTACTAGCCGTCTTGAGGAGTGTATCTGTCGCCTCGAAGCGACAGGTACACTCCTAGACGAAGAGCTAGTAGCTCTGCTATCCAGCACCGAAGCCTCGGTGCTGGATAAGCTGTATGATAGGGCTTGTGCTGTACGTGAGCGACATTATGGTCGGTCAGTATATATACGAGGGCTGATTGAATTGACGAATATCTGCCGTAATGATTGTTACTATTGTGGTATACGTAGGAGCAATCGGGATGTAGCGCGCTATCGACTTACAGAGGCGGAAGTCCTCGAATGCTGTGAGCATGGCTATGAGCTAGGCTTTCGTACCTTCGTCTTGCAGGGGGGGGAAGATCCATACTGGACTGCGGATAGGGTCGTGGCATTGATTGAGAAAATACGTCTAGGCTATCCCGCGTGTGCCATCACGCTCTCGTTAGGAGAGTGGTCGGCTGGGGACTATGCGCGTTTTTTTGAAGCAGGGGCAGATCGTTACCTGTTGAGACACGAAACATTCGATCCTTTGCATTATAACCAACTGCATCCATCGGAGATGTCTGCAGATATGCGACAGGAGTGCCTGCGTACACTCAAGCGTTTGGGCTTTCAGACAGGCACGGGCATTATGGTGGGTAGCCCTCGGCAGACGATGGAGCATATTATTGCAGACATCCGCTTTATCGAGGCTCTACGACCTGAGATGATAGGTATAGGGCCATTTCTACCGCATCGACAGACGCCATTTGCGGAGTGCAGTGCTGGGTCTCTCGAACTAACCCTAAAGCTCCTAGCGATCTTTCGCCTTATGCATCCTCAGGCGCTGATCCCATCGACTACAGCTCTAGCAACGCTACATCCAGAGGGGCGCATTAAGGGGATACTGGCTGGAGCAAATGTCGTGATGCCCAATCTGTCGCCCCAGCAGCAACGTAGTAAGTACCAACTTTACGATGACAAGGCGTCACTAGGTGCCGAGGCAGCAGAAGGGTTAGCATTGCTCGAAGATCAACTAGCGAGTATTGGCTACTCTATTTCATATTCGAGGGGGGATTGTGTAAGAGCCGACTAGTACACACTCCGAGGATGATTAATAAAACTAAGAATGATGATGTATGATATAACCTCTCCCCACGCAGATAAATTCGTCTGCCACGAGGAGATATTGGCTACTCTAGACGAAGCAAGAGAGGCAATCACAGACACGGCACGCATTGAGCAGATCTTGGCTCGAGCTACAGAGGGTAAGGGGCTGACACATCGTGAGGCCGCGATCCTACTAGAGTGCCGTACCCCTGAGATCAAGGAGCGTATCTACGCTATAGCGCGTGAGATTAAAAGGCGTATCTACGGCAATCGCATCGTGATGTTCGCACCGCTATATCTATCCAACTACTGTGTCAATGGCTGTACCTACTGTCCGTATCAGCTTCGCAATAAGACCATACCGCGCAAGAAACTGGATCAGGAGGCTATACGCCGTGAGGTGATCGCTCTGCAAGATATGGGGCACAAGCGCCTAGCTCTAGAGCTAGGCGAACATCCTACGATCAATACGATGGACTATATCCTAGAGTCCATTCAGACGATATACAGCATTAAGCATCACAATGGTGCAATCCGCCGAGTCAATGTCAATATAGCTGCGACTACGGTGGAGAACTATCGCCTACTCCACGAGGCAGGGATCGGCACCTATATTCTCTTTCAGGAGACGTATCATAGACCGACCTACGAGCGTCTGCACCCGACAGGGCCGAAGAGCAACTATGCCTATCATACTGAGGCCATGGATCGTGCGATGCAGGGGGGGATAGATGATGTAGGGCTAGGCGTGCTTTTCGGACTCAATACATACCGGTATGACTTCGTCGGTATGCTTATGCACGCAGAGCACCTAGAAGCCGTCTACGGAGTAGGCCCCCATACGGTCAGCGTACCACGCATATGCCCTGCCGATGGTGTAGACAAGGAGCAGTTTGCTGATGCGATAGACGATGAGACATTTGCTCATATAGTAGCTGTACTGCGTATTGCATTGCCTTATGCTGGGATGATCGTCTCTACGCGTGAGAGCCAGGCATCGCGTGAGCGTGTGCTTGAGCTGGGAGTATCTCAGCTCAGTGGGGGATCGCGCACAAGTGTAGGCGGATATACAGAGACGGAAGAGAGAGCAGAGAGCTCGGCACAGTTTGAGCTGAGCGATACCCGTTCGCTGGATGAGATCGTAGGATGGCTGATGAAGCTGGGATATATCCCGAGCTTCTGTACAGCGTGTTACCGAGAGGGGCGTACAGGAGATCGATTTATGGCATTAGCCAAGAGCGGTCAGATCGCTAATATCTGCGCTGCCAATGCACTGATGACCCTCCAGGAGTACCTTGATGACTATGCGTCTGAGGCTACCCGAAGCTATGCCCCAGCATTGATGGAGGCAGAGCTACGGTATATCCCGAGTGCACGCATTCGGGAGCGTACACTTGCTAATATAGAGGAAATCAAGCGTGGCAAGCGAGATTTTCGTTTCTAATAATACATTCATCTAGATCCGATATGGTGATGACAACGCCCAGTGGTCAGAGGCTACATATTACTCTCTTTGGAAGGCGTAATAGCGGGAAGAGTTCGTTGATCAATGCGCTTACAGGGCAAGATGTGGCTTTAGTCTCCGATGTGCCTGGGACGACGACTGACCCCGTGAGTAAGGCCATAGAGCTCTCTCTGCTCGGTCCCTGTCTTATTACTGATACCGCAGGTTATGATGATGAGGGGACACTGGGATCTGCACGCGTAGAGAGGACGCTACGTGCACTAGAGCATACAGACATAGCGATCCTAGTACTTGAGAGTCGTGCCGTGCACGAAGATCTAGATCTCGAGCGAGAGTGGATAATACGCCTCAAGGAACGTCCAGTGCCTACGCTAGTAGTCATTAGTAAGAGTGATCAGACCTCAGATGTCGAGAGCCTCCAGGAGCAAGTACGTGCTAGCCTAGCACTCTCTACGCTCCCACGTGCTATTAGTAGCACTGCGCGGATAGGCCTCGAAGCCTTGCTACCCGCTCTGATCCGCATGCTCCCAGAGGACTATGCTCAGCAGACGATTACACGGGGACTTGTCTCTGCACGAGAAGTGGCAGTACTGGTAATGCCACAAGACAGCTCTGCGCCTAAGGGAAGACTCATCCTGCCTCAAGTACAGACCATTCGTGAGTTGCTCGATAAGGAGTGTATCACAGTATGCTGTACGCCCTCGACACTCGCCGATACACTCACACACTTAGCCTCGCCTCCTCGGCTAATTATTACCGACTCCCAAGCTTTTGCAGAAGTATACCCCCTCAAGCCAGCAGAGACGCTTCTAACTTCCTTCTCTGTACTTATGGCAGGGTACAAAGGGGATCTTGAGACGTTCGTCTCTGGCGCTAGGGCTATTGATAGTCTGACGGAGCATTCGCGAGTGCTCATAGCCGAAGCCTGTACCCACGCACCCGCGAGTGAAGACATTGGAAGGGTCAAGATCCCAGCCTTACTACGCAAAAAGTATGGTGCAGGGCTAGAGGTCGAGGTCTATGCGGGGACGGATTATCCTGAGGATCTGACGCGCTATGATCTTATCATCCATTGCGGAGGATGTATGATTAATCGTGCTGCAGTACTCTCCCGCCTGGCACGTGCACGTGCTGCGGGTATTCCGATCACGAACTACGGTATATGTATGGCACATCTGACGGGGATCCTTGATAAGATTGCTTACTAGAGAATCTACTACCCAAGACTTGCTCTCGTACTATATTAACGCGATTCGGCATAAGAAAGTAGCCTTGTGATTCTCTGTGTCTTTGTTTCCTCTCGAGTGACTTGCTAGGCGACTTTTCAGAAATGGTAGAACTTTTTCCTCAAAAACATCGACCTTTTTCCTCGAAAACATTGATGTTTTTGCCCGAAAAGTTCCATCATTTTTGGGAGGGCTTGTATATGTTTCTATAAGAATAGTATGTTGGATACGATTATCCTGTTAGTGACATAGGGTCTATGAGTTTTAAACCGAATTCGCGTTGTATTATAGTGTATTGTCTAGAACCCTGCAGGGCTGGCGACACCTGAGCCTAAAGTCTGAGAGGAGCGCTCGATCTCTATGTGATCGTATAGTCCTGTGTCAATGAAACTCTGTAATGTCGCTGATCCACCCTCTACGAGTATAGAGATGATCCTCTCTGCCTGTGCTACACGGCAGACTTCCCGAGGGATGCCATTCGTATAGTCCATTGGCAAATAACGAACGTGCTGAGGGCGGGTAGGGCTATTGAGGATAGAGGTCTGATGCTCTAGTGTGCTTGACTGCGGATCATAGAGGACTAGGCTAAGAGCTTGACCATCGGATAGGAGTGTTAGGCTACTCGGAAGGGCAAGCTGTGGATCTAGGACGATACGTGTAGGCTGACGCTTCCCCCAATAGCGATTGGTCAGGCTGGGATTGTCCAGTAGAGCTGTGCGATAGCCTACTAATATCGCCTGATGCTCCAAGCGACATCGATGCACCAGTCGCTGGCGATAGGGCGAGGAGAATACTACGGCAGACTCCGTAGCTGAGTATCTCGTCTTGTCCATATAGCCATCTGCGCTCTCTGCCCACTTGAGACTGATCCAGGGACGTCCATCGCGATGCTGTCTGATGAATGGAGCGTTAAGTGCTAGAGCTTGATCTTCCATTAGCCCCACGCGTACATCGATACCTGCCGAGCGTAGCATCTCTATGCCCCGTCCTGCTACCTCAGCGAAAGGATCACGCATCGCGACGACCACGCGAGGAATACGCTTGGAGATGATGAGTGAAGCACAGGGCGGAGTTTTGCCGTGATGTGAGCAGGGCTCTAGAGTAACGTAGAGCGTACTGTCAGAGATTAGTTTACGCTTCACTACACTACGGATCGCGATTACCTCTGCGTGTGGCATACCCCAAGCGTGATGATAGCCCTCGCCAATGATCCTATCACGATGGACGAGGACTGCTCCGACCATTGGGTTAGGTTGTGCTGTACCTGCACCTAGAGAAGCGAGCTCGAGGGCACGGCGCATATATAGTTCATCTCGATTCATCATAATTCTTCCTAATTTTGTCGCATATGATAGGGACTATTCACCGATGGCGAAGTGAAGCCATCCATACACTCAAGCGCATACACCCCGATGGCGAAGCACGCGCTATAGTAATGCGTCTACTCGAGCATTGTCTAGGGCTACGAGAGACGGACTTAATTCTCTTGGACAAAGATAGAGCATTATCTTCGCTGGACGAAATGCGTCTCTCGGCGTATTTGTGTCGCCTAGAGACGGGCGAACCATTGCAGTATGTACTGGGGGCTACATCATTCTATGGATGCGATATAGCCGTTGCGCCTGGTGTACTCATCCCGCGCCCCGAGACGGAAGAGCTGGTAGATATCATCGTGCGCACACACCGCCATAGTACCAATATGTCCATCCTCGACTTGTGTACAGGTAGTGGATGTATCCCGATCGCACTGGCTCGTACGCTTGACTCCACGACACACCTTAGGGCAATCGAGCTAAGTCCAGAGGCGATCGCCATCGCGCAGAGTAATGTGGATCGTCTCGGACATTCTACTCAGATCACGATACAAGGCGTAGATATCTTCACCCTCACGGCCGAGGATCTGCCCGAGCGCTATAATATTATCGTGAGCAATCCGCCATATATTCATCCCGATGAGTCCAAGCTGATGCACGCCTCTGTACTGGAGCACGAGCCAGAGATGGCTCTATTCGCTCCTTCGTCCAATCCTCTAGCCTTCTATGAGGCGATTGCTCGCTTGGCGCTTGAGGTAGCCAAGCCCGAGGGACAAATATATGTCGAGCTCAATCCACACTATGCCTCGGAGACACTTGTAGCGATGGGGCGAATACTCTCACGGCGTCTCGAGCGCTCAGAGCTAATAGTCGATATGAGTGGTAAGGAACGTTTCGCTCACTTCTCTCTCCTATAAGAAGGCAGACTATGACACGTACTCCTACGAATATACCTAAGGTGATCGACAGAGCCAAGGCGTACGAACGGGCTGCTCGCTATTGTGCCACGGCAGAGCGATGCAGTGCGCAGGTGCTTGCCAAGCTACGCACTTGGGGCGCGCCTAGTCGAGATGTGCAGTCTATATTGTATGACCTCACCGAGGCTGGATTCGTCGATGACGAACGTTATGCTAAAGCTTTCACCCGGGACAAACATCGCTTCTCGGGATGGGGCACAAGGCGTATTGCCTCCGAACTACGTGCTAAAGGAATCTCCTCTGATATCATCTCTACAGCCCTCACCGAGCTCACGGATGAATGCGATACACGGGACAAACTGCGTACTATCCTTGAAGCGCGTTTGCGTTCGATCCCAGAGACGCTCGACAGACGGCGTGCCTGGGAACGGCTAGTCCGCTTCGGTCTCTATCGTGGCTATGACTATGAAGACGTGGCTTCGATTGCAAGTAGTCTTCTGTCCATATAGGCATATTATAGTATGCTTGATCGCATACTATAGTAAATATGATTGCATACTATAGTATGCAGAGTCGCACACTATAGTATGCAGACCTACACACTATAGTGTGCAATTCGATGTATCATTCTGTCCTGATCGGACGAATACAATGTGTGAGGGAGCTGCCACGTGTATGTGGTAGCTCCCTCAGCAGTGTTTAGGAATAGTTGTGTAGGGTAGGGAAACTTAGAAGACGAATTGTGCCCGAAGCTGAAGTGTGTGAAAGTCGATACCATCAGCAGGGATGTAACGAATACGTCCGAGCGATGAAGCTGATGAACTGTGGTCGAGGTAAGTGTAGTTGAATGCCAGGAGCACATTGGCACGAGGATACCAGTTGAGTCCCACGAGCGTGGAGAATCCTGATCCTCCGAGGATAGCCGCAGTGGAGTCCTTGTCATCCATATTGAGGTATCCGATGCGCGAGATTAGCTCAAGGCTACCGCCAGGCCCGACACTTGCCACGGGATTGAATAGTCCGTCTGAGGCAATATAAGTGCGTTGCTTGCCTCGGAGCATATAGCTTCCCGTGAGGGTGAAGCCAGAGAGGAAATTGCTATGACCACCAACGCGATTGAGTACGTTGAATAGATATTCGCCAGTGAAGAATAGCTTGTCGAATTTGATCCCCGCTTCGACGCCTCCGAGCGTATAATTCTTGACACCATTCGTACTAAACCCGATGAACCGGTGTGCATCGATCGCGCTCTCAGGAGCCACGGTGTAGGAGACGTCTCGACTACTTTCGGGAGCAGAGGCTGTAGGCTCTGGTCTACGCCAGCGGCCATAGGCACCGAGGTGAATAGTCGTGTACTCGTTATTGACGGGTACGTATGCCGCACGAGCCGCTATGCCGTAGCCATCATCTCCACGATTGGGCGTAGTGATAAGGCTGCTGGCTGTCCCAGCATATATACCTCCAGCAAACCAATGCTTACGTCCCCAATTGACATACGTTACACCGAGATAGCGTTCGCCACGCGTGAGTGCCGTTACAGCCATAGGAGACTGAAGGGACAGCTGCTTGGAGGGGGTGCTGTTGTCCATACTAACGGGGTCCTTGAAGTAGCCGACGAAGGCACGATTGTGCTTGTTGATGTAGTGAACGAGGATTACGTCAGTGAGGTTAACCTTGCGGTTGGAGAAGTCTACGTCAAATCGCCCAAGCCATTTATCGCCCATAAAGGCGTTAAGTCCAAGGCGAAGCTGAGAGAGATTGGCAGCGTTGGAGAAGCGGAAGTCGTCATCTCCATACTTGACAGACGAGATGTCTGAGCTGGGGAGATACATTGCTCCGTCGAACGTCACACGTCCGTCTAGACGTACACGCAGGTCTCCTGTCCCTGCGATCGTGGCAGTTTCCTGAGCCAGTGCAGTGCTGAGCGAGCAGACTGCAGCTAAGATGAGTGCTAGAGGTCTCATAATGGTGATATATTAAGTGGTGATACAGTCGCCGTACTATGATGAATCGATGTCAAATTGATAGTAGCAAAGATAGATAATTGTCATTGATGAGGCTAATCTGGAGGACAACTTCGAAGGCTTGATGTAGAGATCTTCAGGAGATAGGATAGGACTTTATGGGGAATAGTATACCTTTGTGCACTCAAAGACCACTATACATAAGCTGTATGCAACAAAAACTAGTTATCGTAGAGTCGCCCAAGAAGGCTCAGCTCATACAAGGATTTCTCACCCGGAGCAAACTATCTGGCTACAAAGTAATGGCCAGTGCCGGACACGTTAGAGATCTCAAGAAGCGACCCTTAGGTATTGACCTTGACAATAACTATGCTCCCATCTATGAGGTAACAGCAGACAAGCAAAAAATCGTCCGAGAGCTCAAGGCAGAAGCTAAGCGTAGCGAGATCGTCTACCTAGCATCCGATGAAGACCGTGAAGGTGAGGCTATCGCGTGGCATCTCTGTCAGGCGCTAGACCTACAGCCAGAGAAGACGCGTCGCATAGTGTTCCACGAGATTACTTCTGAAGCATTCCTCCACGCACTGGAGAATCCGAGAGAGATCGACCTAAATCTTGTCGATGCTCAGCAAGCACGACGCGTGCTAGATAGATTGGTAGGCTTCGAGCTCTCTCCAGTATTGTGGCGTCGTGTGCGCCCATCGCTCTCTGCCGGCCGCGTGCAGAGTGTTGCCGTCAAGCTGGTGGTCGATCGTGAACGTGAGATCGAAGCTTTCGTTCCTACAAGTTCCTACCGAGTGCAGGGAGTATTCTCTCTTGCTTCTGGTGAGACTCTGAAAGCCGAACTTAACGAACGCTTTGCCACCGAAGAGCAAGCGCAGCGATTCCTCGAGCATTGTCGCACGACAGATCTTGTCATCGGAGACCTCACCCGCAAGCAAGGGAAACGTTCGCCTTCGGCACCATTTACGACCTCTACACTACAGCAGGAGGCCGCCAGTCGTCTAGGGTATCCCGTGGCTAAGACTATGCGTCTAGCTCAGAGTCTGTATGAGAGCGGACACATTACCTATATGCGTACTGACTCTACCACACTCTCGTCGCTAGCATTGGGGACTATTGCCTCAGAGATACGCGAGCAGTATGGGGAGCAATATCATCAGCCACGGCAGTTCGCTACCAAGAGCAAGGGTGCACAGGAGGCACACGAAGCCATTCGCCCCACCTATATCAGCAATGTCTCTGTAGGTGCTACCGCAGAGGAGAAACGTCTCTACGAACTTATTCGTCGTAGAGCCATGGCATCTCAGATGGCAGACGCCATCTTGGATCGTACTACGGTAACGATACCAGTGCCTGAGACATCCTACCATTTCACAGCCACAGGGGAGATGATGATATTTAAGGGCTTTCTTGAGCTCTATATGGATGCCGACGCTACTGGAGACAGGCTACTACCAGCGATGAATTCAGGAGAGCCACTCTCATTTACAGAGGTAGTAGCACTCGAACGCTACACACAGCGTCCAGCACGCTACACTGAAGCCTCTATGGTAAGCAAGATGGAAGAGCTCGGTATAGGGCGTCCATCTACGTATGCTCCCACGATCCAGACTATACAGCAGCGAGCGTATGTAGAGCGTGGAGATCGCGAGGGCACATCACGTCAGGTCATTGAGCTAAGACTAGCGGATGATATTGTCTCACGAAGTGTACAGACCGAAGTGTACGGGGCAGATAGAGGCAAACTTCTTCCCACAGATATTGGTATTGTGGTCAATGATTTCTTAGTGGAGAACTTCTCGGATATAGTGAACTATGGATTCACTGCTCAAGTAGAGGAGGACTTTGACCAGATCGCTGAGGGACAGCGCCAGTGGCAACAAGTCATCGACGGATTCTATAAAGAATTCCACCCTGCTGTGGAGCAGGCTCAGACATATGAGCGAGGAGCTATGCGCGTTGGTGGACGTGAGCTTGGGATTGATCCAGAGAGTGGGCTTGTCGTTATAGCATCTATGGGACGATATGGGTCTATGGTACAGATCGGCACTACAGATGGGGAGCAGAAACCCCGTTATGCCTCCCTTCGACCAGGTCAAAATCTCGCAACGATCACACTCGAGGACGCTTTGGAGCTATTTCGTCTACCAAAAAGCTTAGGTTCATTTGAGGATCAGGAAGTGACAGTAAGCGTAGGGCGCTTTGGTCCATACGTCAAGCATAATGGTACATTTACGAGTCTCCCTAAGGGAGTAGATCCTTCCGAAGTGTCCCTCGAAGATGCAATTCAGTACATCATTGAGAAGAGAGAAGCGCAGGAAAAAAGCCTTCTGCGCACCTTTGCCGAAGAACCCGATTTGGAAATTCGGGAGGGGCGCTTTGGTCCATACATCAAGTACAAGGGGAAAAATTATAAAGTGCCAACTGACAATGTCCAGACTATCACATATGATGAGGTTAAGGCTCTGATCGACTCAGCTCCTACCACAGGTCGTCGTAGAGCTACATCTAAGAAAGTCTCAGACGCTTCGCAAGACGTTGCAGAGACCAAGCCTAAAGCTAAGCGCACTACTGCAAAGTCAAAGGAGTTGGCAACTAAGTCAGTCTCCAAGCGACGTGCATCTACGACCAAGAGCTAGCTATGCGTTACTTCCTGTACCTGAGTTATAATGGTGCGCGCTACAGTGGCTGGCAGACACAGCCTAATGCTCCTACGGTGCAGCAAACCATCGAAGAGGCCTTTGCTATAGTCTTGCGTGTACCCTGTCCGATTGTAGGAGCTGGACGTACGGATGCTGGGGTGCATGCCCGAATGATGGTAGCTCATCTCGATCTTGATTTAAGGATCAGTGAAGCTCAGGCGCTCATGAATCGTGTAAATAGACTCTTGCCACAGGATATTGCTTTGCATAGTATTAAGGCAATGCACCCGGAGGCTCACGCGCGCTTCTCTGCTGTAGCACGCACATATCGCTACTACACAACTCTATACAAATCACCCTTTGATCAGGACCTTAGATTGCGACTCCATACACCACTGAATGTCGCAAAAATGAACGAAGCGGCCGAGCAGCTGTATCAGTATCGAGACTTTACTAGCTTTAGTAAGCTTCATACAGATGTTAAAACTAATAATTGCGTCGTTCGGTATGCTAGATGGGAGGAGGTCGCTCCAGGAGAATATACATTCACTATAACTGCAGATCGTTTCCTTCGGAATATGGTTCGTGCTATTGTGGGTACCCTGTTGCGTGTCGGTCGTGGTCAAATGACACTAGAAAATTTTGCTGATGTTATAAAAGCAAAGGATCGTGGTGCTGCAGGGTCTAGCGCTCCTGGGTATGCTCTCTATTTGGAAGGCGTTGAATATCCTGAAGAGCTATTCTTGAAAGAAGGGTAGAGATTAAGCAAGAGGCAGAGTCTTATTTGCTTGTGAGTTTGTGACATCAAACAGAATGTACTATATTTGCATTCCGAAATGGAGATCGATTTAGACAGAACTAGAATAACGAATTATAAGGAATCTTTATGACAAAGGCTGAAGTAGTAAGCGAAATCGCCAAGAGCACTGGCGTAGACAAGGAAACTGCCCTCACAGTGGTAGAGTCATTCATGGAAAATATCAAGGAGGCTCTCTCTCATGGTGAGAGCGTTTACCTTCGCGGCTTCGGTAGCTTCATCATCAAGGAGCGTGCAGAGAAGACTGCTCGCAATATCTCCAAAAAGGAAACGATCATTATTCCAAAGCGTCGTATTCCAGCCTTTAAGCCCTCTAAAAAGTTTTCTGCCAAGGTGCAGTAGCTCTGCAGGTTCTCAATAAAACAGCAAGTAAAATTAAATATTAACAAGTATGCCAAGCGGAAAGAAAAGGAAGCGCCATAAGATGGCCACGCATAAGCGTAAGAAGAGACTCAAGAAGAATCGTCATAAGAAAAAGAAGTAGGCGATTCTTCACCTAGTACAAGGAGATTGAAGGTGAGTAGTAACTTGTCTTTGTCTCCTTGTTTGCTTTTGGATCTGTTATGGTCCTATGTGTAAGTGTAATATAGAAATAACTAACATACATCAAAGGTGACCAGTGAATTAATCGTTGATGTTTCGCCCAAGCAAATCTCGATGGCTCTCCTAGAAGACGGAAAGCTTGTTGAATTGCAACGCGAACGACGAGACTTGGCTTTTGCCGTTGGGGATATCTATCTTGGACGGGTGAAGAAGGTAATGCCAGGTCTCAATGCTGCCTTCGTTGATGTAGGGTATAATAAGGATGCATTCCTTCATTATCTAGATCTAGGACATACATTCTCCCATCAGCAGAGACTGCTTGAAATAATTGAACGTAGCGGGTCAGTTCCCCCGTTATCTAAAATTCCGACATTTCCAGACCTTCCTAAGGATGGAAAAATCTCGGATTATTTGAAAGTAGGGCAACACGTATTGGTACAGGTGGCTAAAGAGCCTATCTCTACCAAAGGACCACGCTTAAGTGCAGAGCTCTCACTTGCTGGGCGCAATATGGTGCTTGTTCCTTTCAGTGATAAAGTGTCTGTAAGTAACAAGATACAGTCTCACGAAGAAAGAACGCGCCTCAAACAACTTATCTTAAGCATTAAGCCTAAGAATTTCAGTGTCATCATTCGCACCTCTGCAGCGGGAAAGAGTGCTCGTGATCTTGATGTGGAGTTGCGCAAACTCATTCGGCGATGGGAGGAAAGTATAGGCAAGCTGCCGAAGCTGAAGGCTCCTTCCAATGTCTATGAGGAAGCCAGCCGAGCATTAGGCCTGTTAAGAGATACATTCAATCCTAGTTTTCAGAGTATATTTGTTAATGATTCCGAGTACTTTGAAGATATTCATGAGTATGTTGCTGCAATCGCTCCTGGCAGCGAGAATGTAGTAAAACTCTACAAAGGGAAACTCCCTCTCTTCGACGAAAAGAATGTCACTAAGCAAATAAAAAGTTCTTTCGGTCGCACGGTGACATTCAAGAGCGGGGCTTATCTAATTATCGAACAGACTGAAGCGATGCATGTCGTCGATGTCAATAGCGGTAATCGCTCTCGCAAAAGTTCAGAGCAAGAGGAGACCGCTATCGATGTCAATCTTGCGGCGGCAGAAGAACTAGCGAGACAGCTCCGCCTTCGAGATCTTGGAGGGATCATTGTCGTCGACTTCATCGATATGCACGATGCGAAAAACCGTGATATGCTTTATAGGCATATGGTTAAGCTTATGGAGGGTGACCGTGCTCGGCATAATATTCTTCCGATTAGCAAAATAGGCTTGATGCAGATCACACGCCAACGTGTTCGTCAAGCTATGGACATTCCTACAGAAGAAACATGTCCCAGCTGCCTGGGCTCGGGTAAAATTAAATCCTCCATACTCTTGACAGATCAAATTGAGGAAGAGCTACGTGAGATCTTAGAGAACCCTACTATATCCTATGTCAATCTGCACGTCCACCCCTACGTGGCAGCATATCTAACCAAGGGGCTCATATCTATCGCAACTAAATGGCGATTGGGAATAGGCAAAGTAAAGGTAACCCCTAATCAGAGTATGGCTTTCCTGGCATATAAATTTCTAGATAAAGAGGGCAATGAACTCAAGATTGAGGATCTGCTAGACTAACTTTGCATGCTGATAACCCTTTCTTGTAAAGATGGATTACCAAGTATGCTTTATTTATCGCCAGTGAATGACGACATATCCTTCAAAATTAGTGGAGCGTGCAGTAGAGCAACTATCTAGTTTGCCTGGAATCGGGCGGAAGAGTGCTTTACGTTTGGCGTTTCATCTTCTATCACGAACCGAGTCGGAGGTCTCAAATTTTGCAGAGGCAGTAGACAATATGCGCAAGCATATTGTCTACTGCCGTCGTTGTTTTAATATTAGTGACACCGAACTCTGCAGTATCTGTGCGAGCTCATCTAGAGATGCTGATCTGCTGTGCGTTGTACGTCATGTGGGTGACGTTATTGCTATTGAGAATACTGCCCAGTATAGAGGACTCTATCATGTGTTGGGAGGCGTGATTTCTCCTATTGATGGTGTGGGTCCAGAGGATCTACGCATTGCCGAGCTTATTGAACGTGTGCATCGTGAAGAACCTCGCGAACTTATCTTAGCCCTTGGCACTACTATGGAGGGTGATACGACCAGCTTCTATATTCATCGAGCATTAGAAGCGACTGCTATGCGCATTAGTGTTATTGCACGTGGTGTAGCAATAGGAGATGAAATAGAGTATGCCGATGAGGTAACCTTGGGGAGAAGCATCCTAAGCCGCACTGATTTTGAGCAAAGCATTCGATTCTAGCTATATGAAATCAAGCCTTTGCAGTGAGCGTATTCACCTGAGAGCTTTGGAGTTGGACAGCGATAGCTCCTACCTCCACACTTGGGAAAACGATACGACGACATGGGATAGCGTAGGTACACTCAATCCTCTGTCATCTAATGCATTGAGAGACTACATCCTGCACTCTGCGACCTCTATTGTAGAGCGAGGGGAAATGACACTTATGATCCAGTCAGCTACGAGGCCTGTAGGATATGTTCAAATTGTAGATTATGACCCGATTAGTCGTAGAGCTGGAGTCGGAATTTATATGAGTGCAGAGGCGAGAAATCAAGGATATGGTTCAGAAGCATTAACTCTTCTTCAAGAGTATGCTTGGGATCGTCTTCGGTGCCGGATGCTATTTGCTAGAGTGCTCTCGAATAATTTACCATCCCATAGGTTATTCTCTCGTCTCGGATACTGCCATACTGCAACTTTGCCTCAGTGGCATTGGAGTGATGGTGCTTATCACGACTTATACTACTATCAGCTATGGCATCATCCGTCTTAGAACGTATCCGTTCTCTAAGGAAAGAGATCGATCAGCATAATTACGCTTACTATGTCCTGTCTTCTCCAGAAATTAGTGATCGGGCGTTTGATGCATTGATGCGTGAACTGGAAGATCTAGAGACAGCTTATCCAGAGTACCTCTCCCTAGATTCACCAACACAGCGCGTGGGAAGTGATCGCAATGAAGCATTTATTCAGATCCCACATCGGTATCCGATGCTCTCTCTAGCTAATACCTACAGCTACGATGAGGTGCGTGAATGGTATGAGCGAATTCAGAGAGAATCTATTCTTGATATAGAAGTTGCTGCAGAGCTTAAATATGATGGGTTGTCAATCTCTTTGATCTACGAGAATGGACAATTGGTGCGTGCTGTTACTCGTGGCGATGGATCAATGGGTGACGACGTTACCGCTAATGTCCGAACAATCCGATCTATACCTCTAAGACTTTTAGGTGTGAACTACCCCAAGGAGCTTGAGGTGCGTGGAGAGATCTTACTCCCCTTCGCAGAGTTTGATAGGCTCAATGCCGAAAGGCTAGCCCTAGGCGAGACTCCCTTTGCGAATCCCCGCAATGCAGCCAGTGGCACACTCAAGCAGCTTGACCCTCGCATCGTATCAGAGCGTCATTTAGATGCATATATCTATTATATCCCAGCACAGCTAGAGATGCCAGATAGTCATCTGCAGAGATTGGATCAGTGTCGACGCTGGGGATTCAAAGTAAGTAACGCTGCTACGCGATGTCAAAGTCTCGCCGAGATAATCGCCTATTTAGAGCGCTGGGATACGGAGAGGCATACCTTACCTGTCGCGACTGATGGGGTAGTGCTGAAGGTTGATAGCATTAGGATGCAGGAAGCACTAGGTTTTACAGCCAAGAGCCCTCGATGGGCTATTGCGTACAAATTTGCTGCTGAGCGCGTCTCGACCATTCTAGAGAATGTGACATATCAAGTTGGTCGTACTGGAGCTGTAACGCCTGTAGCGGACCTTGCTCCTGTGCAGGTGTCGGGCACAGTAGTGCGTAGGGCATCTCTGCATAATGCGGACTATATCTTCGGGCTAGATCTTCATATTGGAGACACAGTGTTTGTAGAGAAAGGTGGAGAGATTATCCCCAAGGTAGTTGCAGTCGATCTCGATAAGCGTCCCATCATCGCTAGCCGAGTCGAGTTTCCTCAGGCATGCCCTGTATGTGGAACAATACTACAACGCATGGAGGGCGAAGCTGCATACTTCTGCCCGAATAGCGATGGTTGTCAGCCACAGCTAGAGGCGAAGGTCGAGCATTATTGCGGGCGTAAGGCTGCTGATATACGCATCGGACCTGAGACCATATCACTACTATTTGAACACAAGCTAATCTCCCGTATCGCAGATCTCTATCACCTAACTGTGGATCAGCTGATGCTACTGCCAGGTTTCCAGCGCCGTAGTGCGAAGAAACTTGTAGAGAGTATAGACAACTCACGTCGAGAGGCGGCATTCCCTGCACTCCTCTTCGGATTGGGCATTCGCTACGTGGGAGAAACTGTCGCACGGACGCTTGCTCGTGCATTCGGTTCTATTGAGGTGCTAGCAGAGCAAACAGTGGAGACACTGTCTGCCACGCCTGAGATAGGGAAGGTGATTGCCCGTAGTGTGGTTGATTACTTCGCAGATCCTCGGCACAGAGAGATGATCGAGGAACTTAAGGCACTTGGTCTGCGTCTCGCCCTTACTGAAGCCGAACTACCAGTGCCTGTTGCTGAAAGTCCTTTCTTCAGTAAGGCATTTGTTATTAGTGGCACATTCACCCACTATAGCCGAGATGAATATCGCTCTATCGTCGAGCGTCTCGGGGGGAAAATGAACTCTAGCATCTCCTCACGCACGGACTATGTGCTTGCTGGGGACAAGATGGGTCCCAGCAAACTTGCCAAAGCTACAGAGCTTGGCATTACTATCCTGACCGAAAGCGATTTCCTTGCACTTATAGCAGACGTACGGGATCAGCTCTAGGCACTATATATACAATAACAATTAATAACTAACTCGAAAAATCAAACTACAAGTATGGATTTGATCTTTACCTGTATCCTGATCTTCCTAGGGGTCTTGGCG
>JBHACZ010000065.1:0-40939 GCA_041854825.1 Porphyromonas sp.
CTCACGAGAGTTCCATAACTTGAGGTCGCACGACAACTTACAACTGACTTGTGCTATAGTTCGCCCATAGGTTATTCGACCCATTATCGGAGCTTTCCCCGACTTGTCCAATCCGCTCTTTTTGAGGTAGAGCAACACCTTGAATTTGTCTGTTTGCATACGCTTCTTTTTTATGGGCAAAGTTACCTGTTACCGAAGCGTTTTTAGCTATGCAAAACATTGTGATACAAAGCATAAGCACCGAAATAAAGAAAAGATGAGTTACCGAACTCTCTTCTGTCAGTTACCGTATCCTTCCTCTTCGTTACCATTCGGAGAATAGACTAACGATTTGGTAATGGAACTTCTGCTCAAATCCACGCTTTCTGCACTTTTACCTCCTATGCAAACCATAGAGATATACTGCAAATCCCTCTCATTTCCATTTACTTACCTTCAATCCTCTCCCTAATGCCCTTTCCTCTGATAGTTCCATGTATTTGAGAGAAAAGTTCCATGTTTTTGAAGGAAAAGTTCCATGTTTTTGAAGGAAAAGTTCTATCATTTCTGGATAGGCAACCTAACAAGTCGATCGGAAGGAGTCTGCGACATAGAGAATCAAGAGAGAGTCTCACAGTGAGAACCCCAAAGAGCATCACGCCAGTCCCGTCCGTCCTGGGTATTAGCCATCACTCCCCCCTCTCCAGCCCATCCCACATCACGATATGTCATGGCGTTATGTAGAGACCCTAAATGAGGGCAAAAATCACTACCTTTGTGCTATCAAGATTATAAAATCGAATTAGAGATTTATGGAACAGAATGAACTCCTAACGCAGGTCAGAGCCAAGGCTAACAGCTGGCTTGCTCCTAGCTATGACGCTGAGACGCGCCAAGTCGTAAACAAGCTCCTAGCCAACGAAGATCCCACAGAGCTCATTGAGGTATTCTACCGCGACCTAGAGTTCGGCACTGGCGGTCTACGAGGCATCATGGGTGTCGGTAGCAACCGCATGAACCGCTACACTGTAGGGGCTGCGACTCAGGGGCTAGCCAACTATCTCAAGCGTGAGTTCGCTCACCTCCCACAGATAGCTGTAGTCATCGGTCACGACTGCCGAAACAACAGCCCCCTTTTCGCCCGTGTAACGGCAGAGGTCTTCTCTGCCAACGGCATTAAAGTCTATCTCTTCGATAGCCTCCGCCCAACACCTGAGGTATCATTCGCCATCCGCGAGCTGGGTTGTCAGAGCGGTGTGATGATCACTGCCAGTCACAACCCTAAGGAGTACAACGGCTATAAGGCCTACTGGAGCGATGGTGCCCAGATCATCGCCCCCCACGACACGAACATTATCGACGAGGTAAATAAGATCAGCTCAGCAGCTGACATCCAGTTCGAAGCCAATGAATCCCTCATAGAGACGCTCGGCGCAGATATGGACGACAAGTTCATCGCTAAGGTCGCTGGTCTCTGCCTCGCTCCCGAGAGCGTTGCCCGTCACAAGGAACTCAAGATCGTCTACACACCCATCCATGGTACAGGTGTAACCCTTGTGCCACGGGCACTACGTGCTATCGGCTTCACCAATATCATCAACGTCCCCGAGCAGGATGTGGTGAGCGGAGATTTCCCCACAGTCCATTCTCCAAATCCAGAGGAGTCAGCTGCCCTCGAGCTAGCAATCGAGCGTGCCGAAGAGACTGGAGCAGACCTAGTGCTGGCTACCGACCCCGATGCTGACCGCCTCGGAGCAGCCGTGCGTGACAACGAAGGTCGTATGGTGCTGATCAATGGTAACGACATGTGCGCCATGCTGACCTACTATGCCATCGCTCAGCGCAAGCAAGCCGGCACCCTATCACCTAAGGACTATGTAGTCAAGACCATCGTGACGACAGAGCTTATCAGGTCAATAGCCGATCAGCACGCTGTGACCATGTATGATTGCTACACTGGGTTCAAGTGGATTGCTGACGTGATACGCCAGCAGGAGGGTAAAGGCAACTACATCGGCGGAGGTGAAGAGAGCTACGGCTTCCTACGCGAGGACTTCGTTCGTGACAAGAACGCTGTGTCGGCGTGTGCCATGTTTTGCGAGATGGCAGCTTGGGCACTCGACAATGGTGAGAGCGTATATCAGCTCCTGCGTCGTATCTACCTCGAATATGGTCTATACAAGGAGCAGGGCGTGAGCGTCGTACGCCAAGGCAAGAGCGGGGCAGAGGAGATCCAGGCGATGATGAAGAACTTCCGCGAGAACCCCATCAAGACCCTCGGCGGTAGCCCCGTTACCGAGGTGCTGGACTACGCTAGCCTCCAGGGACTACGCCCCGAGAGCGGAGAGCGCTTCAAGTTGGTAATGCCTACGACGAGTAACGTTCTTCAGTACAAAACAGCCGACGGGACCAAGGTCTCTATCCGTCCCTCAGGTACAGAACCCAAGATCAAGTTCTATATCGGAGTCCGTGGTGAGCTCTCATCACCCGAGGCTTTCGCTGAGGCTGAGCGCAGCTGTTTAGACAAAATTACTCAGATCCGTAGCGAACTTGGCATCTAGCCTAGTGTACACGCTCGATCTATCATAGAGCTGTCTGCATCGTCCGTGCTAGCCCCTCTGGAGCTGGTACGGACGGAGCATTCACTCGATCTAAGCATATTTACATCGTATCAATGCAAGAGTTTCGCATTATCGCCAAGACGCTTCACAATCTCGAAGACGTCCTCGCCCAGGAGGTACAAGCCCTCGGAGGCGCATCTGACATAGAGGTTGGCCGTCGTATGGTCTCATTCATCGGCAACAAGGCACTACTATACAAGGCCAACCTACGCCTGCGCACAGCGCTTCGTATCCTCAAGCCCATACTCACTTTCCGTGCCAGTGATCCCGATGAGCTATACGATCAGCTCGTGAAGTTTCGCTGGGACACGGTGATGACTAGCCGACATACGTTCGCGATTGACACGACCGTATATTCAGACCACTTCACCCATAGCAAGTACGTAGGCTACAAGGCTAAAGACGCCATCGTGGACTTCTTTCGTCAGCACAATGGGGAACGTCCCTCAGTACGTCTCGACAATCCCGACATATACCTCAACGTGCATATTGCTCACCATGAGGTTACCGTGTCGCTAGACAGCTCGGGTGAGAGCCTACACAAGCGTGGCTACCGCGAGGTGCAGACCGATGCTCCTATCAACGAGGTTTTGGCAGCAGGCATCCTCCTGCGCGCGGGCTGGGATGGCAGCACAGACCTTATCGACCCTATGTGTGGCTCGGGGACATTCCTGATCGAGGCTGCGCTGATCGCACGTGGCATAGCTCCAGGGATCTACCGCCAAGGCTTTGCCTTCGAGAAATGGCTTGACTACGATGCAGCCCTCTTTGAGGACCTATACAATGACGAGAGTGAAGAGCGAGAGTTCGCACACACGATCTACGGCTCGGATATACTCCCCAATGCCATCAAAGTAGCCGAGCGCAACATTGCTCGCTCAGGGCTAGGTAAGTACATAAGCCTCAGCGTCTGCCCACTAGAGGCACGCCCAGCTCCCGAGGCTCCCGCCCTCATCGTCATGAACCCTCCGTATGGTGAGCGTCTCAAGCTAACCTCTCCTGAGGAGCTTTATGAGATGATAGGCGAGAGACTCAAGCACCAGTTCGCAGGTTGCACTGCTTGGATCATTGCCTACAAGGGTGAGCACTTCAATAGTATCGGGCTACGCCACAACTCACGCACAGATATTATGAATGGCTCGCTCGAGTGTGAGCTACGTAGTTATAGCCTCTTCGCTGGCAAAAAGAGCACATTCCTCCAGAGTGGAGATACAGCTGAGAGGTCAGAGCATTCCGGGGATACTCCCAAAGCAGAGTCAGGCGAGGACAAACCCTCCTTCTCTCGCAGAGACGAGCGTAAACCTTTAGACAGAGAGGGATGCAAATCCTTTAGAGATGGCGACAAGCCACGCAGAGATGAGCGCAGACCTTCTGACAGAGAGGGACGTAAGCCATTTAGAGATGGCGACAAGCCACGCGGAGACGAGCGCAAACCATTCGACAGAGAGGGACGCAAACCCTTTAGAGATGGCGACAAACCACGCAAAGACGAGCGTAGACCTTTCGACAGAGAGGGACGCAAACCCTTTAGAGATGGCGACAAACCACGCAAAGACGAGCGTAGACCTTTCGACAGAGAGGGACGCAAACCCTTTAGAGATGGCGACAAGCCATCATTCTCTGAGCGTCGTCCCAGCAGAGGTGATCGCTCAGAGCGTAGAGATCAAAGTGTACCACGCCCCTTCCCAGGCAAAGATCAGAGATACATCGATCGCGAGGGAGTAGAGCGTACGCGCACTGTCACCAAACGCAATTATCAGGTCTTCCGAAGAGAAGATAGCGAAGACTAACCTCTGCATAGACAGTATACACTTATGAAACGAACACTAGTCATAGGACTCCTGATGGCAGGTCTATATCTCGGTGGACAGGCACAGAGCCAACCATCACCACGGCCACTGACGCTCTCGGAGTATACAGCAGGCAACAAACAGTATATTCAGCCCGAGACCCTGCGCGGTCTGCAATGGCTCGGGCGTGAGTACGTTTACGTGAAGGGGGCCGAGCTCAGAGCTGGCACACTACAGGGAGAGCGCACTCTGCTCACTCTAGACGAGCTCCGTGCTATTCTTCCCGAAAGTGATGCCTCTAGAGCCCTCACCATCTTCCCCCATATTAATGTACGGACAGCTGATATTCCTCTACTACAGATCCGCATAGGAGATAGCGAGTACTTCGTCGATGTCCAGAGCAAGCGCCTACGCCTCTCACGTAGCATTGCCAGGGAGACACAGGCTGCTGAGTACAGCCCACGCCTCGATCACATCGCACTAGTAGAAGGGCACAACCTCACCATACGCAGTCTCCGCACTCGGGAGGCTGATCGTGTGATAACGACAGATGGCAGTGAGCAGCTCGTATATGGGCAGGCAGTTCACCAGAACGAGTTTGGGATTCATGGCGGGCTTTTCTGGAGTCCTGACGGCACGAAGCTTGCCTTCTATCGAATGGATCAGAGCATGGTCACTCCCTATCCTATCCTTCACGTAGACGGTCGTCGCCCTTATGGAGAAAACCAATATTATCCCATGGCAGGAACCGCTAGCCATCACGTCACTATAGGGGTCTACGACCTCGAACGGGACGAGACGGTCTACCTAGCCACTGGATTGCCAGCGGATAAGTACCTGACGAACATTGCCTGGACACCTGACAGCAAGGAGATATTCGTCGCTGAAGTCAACCGCGCCCAAACGCGCTGTGATCTGCGCGCCTACTCCCCTACTACCGGTCAGGCGCTACGTACTCTCTTCACTGAGGAGGACAGCGTCTACGTCGAGCCTCTCCTGCCCGCGCAGTTTGTCCCTGGCACACCTAGCCAGTTCGTATGGCAAAGCCGCCGCGACGGGTGGACACACCTCTATCTCTATGATACCTCAGGCAAGTTGCTGCGCCAGCTCACCAGTGGCACATGGGAAGTAACTGACGTACAGGGCTTCGCCCCAGACGGTAAGACGCTCTTTTATCAGTCTACGGAGCCCAGCCCGCTAGAGCGACACCTCTATAGCGTCAGCATCTCCTCGGCACGGCGCCAGCATCTGACGCCCGCTTCTGGCTGGCACACTACCCGCATCAGCCCTGATGGTAACTACATTCTAGACACCTACGAATCCACAGAGGTAGCCAGG
This sequence comes from Porphyromonas sp., assembly GCA_041854825.1. Lineage (GTDB taxonomy): Bacteria > Bacteroidota > Bacteroidia > Bacteroidales > Porphyromonadaceae > Porphyromonas. The sequence continues at coordinate 5,729 of JBHACZ010000065.1, forward strand.
GAGATAGTACTCACGAACGAGCGAACAGGACGTAGAGCCAAGACGCTACTGACGGCAAGAAATCCCGATACGGACTACCTCACCCCTAGCATTGAGATAGGCACGCTCAAGGCAGCCGATGGCACGACGGATCTTCACTACCGCCTCCTACGCCCACACGACTTCGACCCAGCGCGTAAATATCCTGCCATTATATACGTGTACAATGGCCCCCATGCTCAGCTCGTGCAGAATCGCCACCGAGCAGCAGCTCGTGGCTGGGACCTTAATATGGCAAACTCTGGCTATATCATCCTCACGGTCGATGGCCGTGGCTCTGCAGCACGTGGCGCAGCCTTCGAGCAAGTCATACACCGACAGCTAGGACAGGCTGAAATGGCCGATCAGCTACGTGGTGTCGAGTTGCTCCGCACTTTAGGCTATGTCGATATGGATCGCATCGGAGTCTACGGCTGGAGCTACGGAGGTTTCATGGCGACAAACCTCATGCTCAGCTATCCTGAGACCTTCAAAGCAGGTGTAGCCGGTGGTCCAGTACTCGACTGGGCACGCTACGAGATCATGTATGGCGAGCGTTATATGGACACACCCGAGGAGAATCCCGAGGGCTATGCAGCGAGCAATCTAATCCAACGTGCCGCCGATCTAAAGGGTAGGCTTCTGCTCATCCACGGCACGATAGATCCCGTTGTCATCTGGCAACATTCGCTCCTATTCGTACAAAGTGCCGTCTCCGCTGGTACGCTCCCAGACTATATGGTCTATCCAGAGCACCCTCACAATGTGATCGGACCAGAGCGCGTGCATCTCAACCAAGTTATAACCCGTTACTTTCAAGATCATCTCTAGCCAATGAATGTTCTTCTCTTAGGCTCAGGCGGTCGTGAGCATGCTCTCGCCTGGCGTATGGCTCAAAGCACCAGCCTATCCAAGCTCTACATAGCACCAGGTAATCCAGGGATGCAAACCCTCGGTACTTGTATCGATCTACGTGCTAATGACTTCGAAGGTATAGCTCGCTTCGTGCGGAGCGAGCGTATCGATATGATAGTCGTAGGACCAGAGGATCCACTTGTGGAGGGTATTGTAGACTATTTTCGCTCTACCTCAGACCTAGCCACCCTGCCCATAGTGGGACCCGATGCCTCGGGAGCACGCCTTGAGGGGAGCAAAGACTTCAGCAAGGACTTTATGACACGCTACGGTATCCCTACAGCTGCCTACCGCAGTTTCCGTAGAGATGACCTAGCAGATGCCTTGTCATTTCTTCATACGCTTGAGGCACCATATGTACTTAAAGCTGATGGGCTCGCAGCCGGCAAGGGAGTAATCATTGCTAGCACACTCGAGGAGGCAGAGGCAGAGCTACGTGAGATGCTTGATGGCCGCTTCGGAGAGGCTAGCGCTTGTGTCGTTATCGAGGAGTACCTCAGCGGTATCGAGTGCTCAGTCTTCGTCGCCACTGACGGACGCGACTACAGGATCATGCCTGTAGCTAAAGACTACAAGCGCATCGGTGAAGGCGATACAGGACCCAATACCGGCGGCATGGGTAGCGTCTCCCCAGTAGCATTCGCCGACGAAGCCTTTATGCAGCGTGTAGAGGAGCGCATCGTGCGTCCCACTCTCGAGGGGCTATGCCATGAGGGCATAGATTACCGCGGGTTTATCTTCGTCGGGATAATGAGTGTGGATGGAGATCCCTACGTTATAGAGTACAACTGCCGTATGGGTGACCCAGAGACTGAGAGTGTCATGCTACGCATATCTAGCGACTTCGTAGATATGCTCCACCGAATGGCTACGGGCAATCTCGGTGACTATGAGCTCATCACTGACCCCAGAGCAGCGACAACCGTTGTCCTCGTCTCCGAAGGTTATCCTGGCAGCTATCCCAAAGGCTTCACAATCAGCCTTCCCGACAGCCTCCCGACAGACAGTACCATCTTCCACGCAGGCACAGCTCTAGACGGCGACAGACTGACCACGAGTGGCGGGCGCGTACTGACAGCTAGTTGCTATGGCACGGATGTCACCGAAGCACTCAAGCGCTGTTATCAACTCGCAGATCAGATCCATTATGAGGGCAAGACCTTACGCCGAGATATTGGACAGGATCTCCTCAAATTAACTAACTAGAGCTCCCAAACAGCCCTATACTAGACACTTTCCAAGCATTGAAAAAAATAGCATCGTGGATCCTTCGCCAGCTCGGCTGGACGATACTGCCACTACCCAACGAACGCCCAGAGCGAAGTATCATCTGCGTCGCCCCACACACGAGCAATATGGATTTCTTCATAGGCAAGCTCTACTATACTGCGACAGGCAACCCCTCTAGCTTCTTGATGAAGAAAGCATGGTTCTTCTTCCCGCTAGGCATATTCCTGCGCTCTATGGGAGGAATACCTGTCGATCGCTCTCAGCGTGGCGATACAGTAGGCAAGCTTGCCTCCTATATCCTTTCTCAGCCCGAAATGCATATAGGCATTACACCAGAAGGGACTCGTAGTTATCGAGAGGCGTGGCACACAGGCTTCTATCGTATCGCTGAGAACGCTGGCATACCGATTGAGCTAGCAGTCATCGACTACTCGCGCAAGGAGGTGGGGATCTTTGAGGTCTTCCACCCCACGGGGGATATGGAGGCAGATATTGCTGAGATGCGCTCACGCTTCTCTAGTGCACAAGCTAGGTACCCCAAGCTCTTTCACGACTATGTCAAGCCCTAATACTTTGCGTGTAGCTACTGTTCAGTGCGACCTCGCCTCTGGTGACAGTACAGCAAATCTCCTACATATCGAGAGGCTTATCCGTAGGCATGCGACAGAGGCTGACCTGTTTGTACTGCCCGAGGTCTTTGCCACGGGCTTCGCTCCAGATGCCAGCACCTACGGTGATAGCTGGGAATCAGGGCAGATCCTCCCTTGGCTCACTCAGCTCTCTTGCGAACTGGGCATAGGAATCGCGGGAAGCTATTTCACGACAGAAGGCGAACAGACCTTCAACCGCTTTGTCCTCATCGATGGAACCTCGGTTTCCTATCAAGACAAACGTCATCTATTCTCCCTCGGTGGTGAACCCGACCTGATAGCACCTGCCAAGGAGCGCAATATACTTGAGTTCCGAGACTGGCGTATCTTCCCTGTAGTGTGCTATGACTTGCGCTTCCCCATCTGGTGTCGCTGCGTAGACAATGAGTATGACCTACTCATCGCCGTAGCCTCCTGGCCTCGTGGACGGCGTGCTGTGTGGCAGACATTATTAAGAGCTCGCGCCATGGAGAACCTTGCATACTGCGTTGGGGTCAATCGCATCGGTACAGATGCTCAGGGGCTAAGCTACACAGGAGATTCCGTCATACTATCTCCACGTGGAGAAGAACTTGCTCTTGCCACACCCGAAGCAGAAGACGTATCTATCGCGACGCTCGATCGCAAGGCACTGACAGATCTGCGTACCAAATTCCCTGTGTGGCAAGATGCGGACACCTTCACCATCCAACTATAACAACCAAACAACCCTCATCACAATGGAAAGAATAGAAAAGATCATTGCCCGTAAGCTCATCGAAGTACAGGCAGTCAAGCTCCAGCCAGAGCAACCCTTTACTTGGGCTTCTGGATGGAAGTCCCCCATCTACTGCGACAACCGCAAGACTCTTAGCTTCCCTCACCTGCGCTCACTCATCAAGCTTGAGCTAGCTCGTGTCATTAGTGAGCAGTTCCCTGAGGCGGAGTCTGTCTCGGGTGTAGCTACTGGAGCCATCGCACAGGGGGCACTCGTAGCAGACCTCCTCGGACTACCTTTCTCCTACATTCGATCTGCACCCAAGGATCACGGTATGGAGAACCTTATCGAAGGAGATCTCAAGCCTGGTATCAAGGTAGTCATCGTCGAGGATCTTATCTCTACGGGAGGCAGTAGCCTCAAAGCAGTGGAAGCCGTTCGCAAGCACGGCGCCGAAGTTCTAGGCATGGTAGCGATCTACACCCACGGCTTCCCCGAGGCAGTGCACAACTTCGAGAAGGCTGGCGTGCGCCTCATCACCCTTAGCCATTACGATGCCGTTCTAGCAGAGGCACGCAGTACAGGTTATATCACCAGCGAACAGGAAGCAATCCTTGCCGAATGGCGCCAGTCCCCTGCGACCTGGACAGGCAAATAGTATTGTCCCCCTATATATTATTGTCTCCCCACATGGCAGAATACGTAAGTGGCATTAAGCCCATAGCATTTCCCCGCTCACTCGTCTTCACTCGTCTGAGTGATCTGCGAGGACTAGAGAAGGTCAAGGACATCCTAGCTAGCCATCCCGAAGCGAATAAGATCAGCATAGAAGCTATTGACGCTGACAGCTGTGCTTTCGTCATCCCAATGGCTGGCAAGCTCGTCCTCAAGGTCGTAGAGCGTACGCCCGAGAAGCTTATCAAGCTAGAAGCAGAGCATTCGCCCATCCCCCTGACGTTGTGGATTCAGCTCGTCGAGGAAAGCGAAGCCATGACCCACCTTCGCCTGACGCTCCATGCCGAACTCAATTTCCTCATGAAGCAAATGCTCGGCAATAAGCTCGAGGAAGGTCTTGAGCGCATTGCCGATCTCATGGCAGCTCTCCCTTATGACCGCTAGGATTCTATAGCGCAGGCTCCCCATGATGCTGACTAAGACCTCCCGATTCGGCTCTAGACGCATACAGGCACTGGCACTCACAGCCCTAAGCACCTTGCTTATCGCTGTGGGTGCTTGCACTTCGACCAGTCAGCCGACGACACCGATTCATCCAGTCTTCGTCAGCGTCCATCTCAATGCAAGTGCTTACCGCCCGCTTCTAAGTCCTGGGGGGATTGTCCGCATCACGCAGCCTGCCACGAGCAACGAACGCATCGGTTATGGAGGCATTGTCATCGCCCGTTCGCTGACGGAGACGACATTCTATGCCTTCGACGCGTCATGTCCCGTCGAGAGAGAGTCGACCACTCGGGTCGAGATCATAGATCTCGGCGTGCGCTGTCCGTCGTGTGGCAGTACCTTCGACGTGCTCTATGGCAGTGGTGCACCGACATCTGGCACTGCCAAGGCTTCCTTGCGTCGGTATTCGGCGACTTACAATGCCCTGCTCCAAATGCTCACCATCACCAATTAGGATTTGCATCACTAACTCAAAAGCTTACACGAACAAAAATACTTAACAAGGATCAGTTTCTTTGTTTATAATATTCCTAAGGAAATATCTAACAAATCAAAGTATCTTTGTCGGACAATCGGTGGCGCGATCATCGACCTCACTTCACCAACTAACATAGTATATATAATTAATGAGTACTCAGCGACTATATCCCCTGACGTTCGAACCTCTGCTCAAGGAGGTCATCTGGGGAGGACAAGACATTAGACCATTCAAAGGACTAGCACCCGACACGAGCAAGATAGGCGAAAGCTGGGAGATCTCCCACGTCGATGACAACTACTCAGTCGTCGATGCTGGCGCGCTCAAGGGTAAGAACCTCGACGAGCTACTCGCCGAGTATGGTGCCCGCCTTGTCGGAGCGAGCGTACAGGAACGCTTTGGCAAACGCTTCCCACTCCTGATCAAGTTCATCGATGCACAAGATCATCTCTCGATACAAGTGCATCCAGACGATGCGCTCGGGATGAAGCGTCACAATTCATTCGGCAAGACCGAGATGTGGTACGTCGTGAAGGCTTCGCCCACTGCCAAGCTCTACAGCGGATTCTCCCAGCAGTCTAGCCCCGAGGACTACGTCAAGCGCATTGCCGAGGGCACTATTATGGACGTGATGCAGGAGTACAAGGTCGAGGCGGGCAATGTATTTTTCCTCCCCGCAGGACGTGTACATGCCATCGGCGCAGGATGCTTCGTCGCCGAGATCCAGCAGACCAGCAACATCACCTACCGCATCTACGACTACGACCGTCGCGACGCTCAAGGCAATACCCGCGAGCTACACACCGAGCTTGCCAAGGATGCCATCGACTACACCCTCCACGCTGACTACCGCACGCACTATGATGCCAAGCCCAATGAGCCCACGCATCTCGTCGGCTGTCAGTACTTCGAGACCAACCTTCTTGACTTGACCCATCCGCTCACACGCGACTGGTCAAGCCTGGACAGCTTCGTCATCTATATCGTGATGGAGGGCGCACTAGAGCTTGCAGACGACACGGGTTACAGCATCAAGCTTCACCAGGGGCAGTCCGTCCTCATTCCCGCTGAGGCGAAGGGGGTAACACTACGACCTGAGCCAAGCTGTAAGCTGATGGAGACCTACATCCCCAAGGTCTAATCACAGCCTTTCGCACACCCGAGCTAGAGCACTCTCTCTTTCCATAGTCTCGATATGGCACGTTCGCTCAAACGCTTTTATTCGATCGCCGAGGTCGCTCGCCTCGTCGGCGAAACGGTTTCGACGATAAAGTTTTGGGAGAAGGAATTCCCGCACCTTCGTCCTCAGACGACTCCTGGTGGCACTCGGCAATTCCGCGAAAGCAATATCCAGGATCTACGTGTCCTGCAGCGCCTCCTTCGCGAAGAGAAATTGACCCTCGACGGCGCACGCGAGGCCTTGCGCAAGCGTCGCAATAGCCTCACGCTCCGCGAAGACACCCTGCATCGCCTAGAGCACTGCCTCGCCCAGCTCAAGACCCTCCGCGAAGCCCTGTCTTAATACTCACCTTTCACGGCAAGGCTTCCGATATACTGAGTGAAGCCCGTGCTACGACACGGCAGAAGCCACGAGATCAGACTAAAATAAAGCGACCCGCGCCATCAGCATTCGAATGCTGATGGCGCGGATTCTATATTAACGCGAATTCGGTTTAAAACTCATCGAGCCTATGTCACTAACAGGATAACCGTATCCAACATACCATTCTTATAGAGACAGATACATGTCTTCTCAAAAATGATAGAACTTTCCCCTCAAAAACATCGATGTTTTCGATGAAAAAGATTGATGTTTTTCGGAAAAAAGGTCGATATTTTTGAGAGAAAAGTTCTATCATTTTTGACCAATAACCTATCAGGTTGATCGAAAGGAGCAACCGATGCAGAGCTGAGTGAATCCGTATTCCTCGGGAGTAGAGCCGAAGACATTGCGCCCATCGATGAGAAGTGGATAGCGCATTGAACGGCGAAGGACTTCCCAGTTGGGCATACGAAACTCCTTCCATTCTGTGACGTGAATGAGTGCGTCGGCATCGAGGACACTGTCATATATATCCCGAGCATAACGGACGCTTTCGCCGAGATGCTTACGTGCCTCGGACATTGCCACAGGATCATAGACAGTAACCGAACAGCCCGCCTCAATGAGCTGACGAATCAGCACAAGCGAAGGAGCCTCACGCATGTCATCCGTCCCAGGCTTGAAGGACAAGCCCCATACCGCCACAGTCTTGCCCACCACAGCATCATCACCATAGTAACTGGCGAATTTATCGAATAGGATGCGCTTCTGGTCGTCATTGACCTGCTCCACACTCTCCAGCACACGTAGATTCATCCCATGCGCTTTGGCAGTATGGAGGAGCGCCTTGACATCCTTCGGGAAGCACGAACCGCCATAACCACATCCAGGGTAAAGAAATTTGCTCCCGATACGGCTATCACTTCCCACCCCTCGGCGCACCATATTGATGTCTGCACCGACGCATTCGCATAGGTTGGCGATCTCGTTGATGAAGCTGATACGCGTGGCAAGCATAGCATTGGCAGCGTACTTGGTCATCTCCGCCGATGCAATATCCATGAATAGGACGCGGAAATTATTTAGTAGGATGGGCTTGTAGAGACGTGTCATCAATTCGCGTGCTCGCTCACTATCCACACCGACCACTACGCGGTCGGGCTTCATGAAGTCGTCAATAGCATTGCCTTCCTTGAGGAACTCAGGATTGGACGCAATGTCGAATACAATATCTTGCGCCCCGCGCAGAGCTAATTCGTCCGAGATCGCCTGCCTTACCAAACCACTCGTCCCGACAGGAACGGTACTCTTGGTCACGACGAGGCAATAGCGCGTGAGGTGCTGACCAATGGTGCGGGCAACGCTCAGCACATGCCCAAGATCCGCCGAACCATCTTCGTCGCTCGGCGTACCTACGGCAATGAATACAATCTCGACCTCTGAGAGAATAGCTCCCAGCTCGGTGTCGAAATGCAAACGTCCACCTTCCGCCCCACGCTCGACAAGCTCTGCCAGTCCAGGTTCGTAGATGGGGATGACACCACGCCGAAGGGCTTCGATACGCTCGGCATTCACGTCTACACAATAGACTTCCGCTCCGAGATCTGCCAGGCAAGCCGCCGTTACCAGCCCGACGTAGCCTATGCCTACTACCGCTATCTTCATCGTATGTAATATGGTCTAGAGCAAATGCTCGGGCAGATGCTGACGAATGCGTTCAGCCATCGCGGCGAGTTCGTCTGCCGTCTGTGGCTGCTTGTCATATATGTTCATATCGCCCAGTTCGCGTAGCGGGATGAGATGGATATGTGCGTGTGCAATCTCCAGTCCCATGATCGCCGTGCCGACCTTAATACATCCCGTCGCGGTCTGAATGGCACGGGCGACTTCTTTGGCGAAAGTCATAAGCTCCGCAATCTCTGCGTCCTCCAGGTCATAGAAGTAATCCACCTCCCTGTGTGGCACGATAAGCGTATGCCCTGCACGCACTGGGTTAATATCTAGGAATGCATAAGCCGAAGCCGTCTCGGCAATGCGGTGCGAAGGGATCTCTCCGCGGATGATCTTGCTAAAGATAGTTGCCATAGCTCGATTGTCTAATGAATGATGATGCTTGCGCCGAATGTCCGTGCGCTAGAAGCTGATCTCTACGATCTCGAAGGTCATCACGCCATTGGGGGTCTGAATGTCCACGATCTCGCCGACCTTCTTACCCATAATGCCCTTGGCAATGGGGGTACTCACAGAGATCTTCTGTTGCTTGAGATTCGCTTCGGAGTCAGAGACCAGGGTGTATGCCATCTGTGCGCCAGTCTTGACATTGCGGATGGTGACCTTATTAAGGATCTGAACCGTCTCAGTATTGAGATGGCTCTCGTCTAGAATGCGGGCATTCGCCAGGAGCATGCGCAGGTTGGCAATCTTAGCTTCGAGGAGTCCCTGCGCTTCCTTGGCAGCGTCATACTCTGCATTCTCTGAGAGGTCGCCCTTGTCGCGCGCCTCGGCGATCTGACGCGACACCTCTGGACGCTGTACAGACTCTAGTTCGTTAATTTCGGCTACGATCTTATCATAACCTGCCTGGGTCATATAGTTATATGCCATAGGATACTACATTTTATAATGGTTATACTTCTAAATCTACATTAAACACGTCTCGCGAGACAAAAAGAAGAAGCCCGAGAGTCAGCCTATGACGGCTGATACTCTCGAACTTTGTCCTATATCACAAATTGCGATCCTTAGTTTCTAGTAATACTCCACAAAGATAGCCTTTTTTTCGACACGTGTATAATACCATCCCTATAACAGGGCAGACGCATGAAAGAATCTCATAGACAATCGTATTTAGGGGAATCTACGCCGAGATCTTCCGAAAACTCCCCACCGAGCTATTGGGAGTTCCCGAGACACTCTTGATATAAGGAGAAGTGGATTGGAATAGATTTCATACCGGACAGTCTCGTGCGTTTGCTCTGGTGACCATAGTAATCAGCTATATCCTGTAGACAAGCAACTATCGCAAACACCTTGCCGATTATTTTTACATCTAGCACCAGCCGAAGGTTCATCAATCTATAGAACTACCATGAGAAACGATGGCGGTCTGTGGGATATTAGGTATCTTTGCTGGGCAAGTCAAAAACAAATACATCCATACAAGCAATTACATTCGATTACAGAATGAACTATTCGCACATAGAGAACAGAGGAGACGGACTACGCGGGACGATTGAGGTCATTTGCGGTTCGATGTTCAGTGGGAAAACCGAGGAGCTAATGCGTCGTCTAAGGCGTGCGCGCATCGCAGGGCAAAGCATCGAGATCTTCAAGCCAGCCCTGGACACCCGCTACGACGAAGCCAACGTGGTTTCCCACGACCGCAATAGTATCGCTTCCACCCCCGTGGATAGTAGTGCCACGATTGCGCTCCTAGCAGGGGAGGCGGACGTGATCGGGATAGACGAAGCACAATTCTTTGACAATGGCATTGCCGAGGTGGCACAGCAATTGGCAGATCGTGGCATTCGCGTCATCGTCGCAGGATTAGATATGGACTTTCGCCGTCAGCCGTTCGGCCCCATGCCCGCGCTCTGCGCTATCGCTGACAGTGTAGACAAGATCCACGCCATATGCGTCGAATGCGGACGACTAGCCAACTACTCCTATCGCCGTGTGGCTGGCGAACAGCAAGTCATGCTCGGAGAGATGGGCGAGTACAATCCTCTATGCCGTGTGTGTTACCTGCGACACCAACCCGAAGCAAAATAAAAACAGACAATATTATATATGGAGATCAAGAAGCATCTTAAGCCTTTTGCCCTTGGGGCAGTGGCAGGTCTAATAGGAGCTGCATCCTATCATATGTTCGTACCCGCCGGAGCACACGAGGTGCAGCCCGCAAGCATCCACAGCGGGAATATGAGTGCTACCCTCGGCGGTAAGCTATATACCTCGGCTTGGATACAGCGATCAGCCGAATATCAAGCCCTCTGCCTACAAGCTTACAACCTCGCAACCCTACGCCTCGACGAGACTCTATCAGCCCACAAGCCTGGCGATCGCCCCTTGGCTATCGTCACCGACATCGACGAGACCATCCTAGACAATACGCCCAACTCGGTCTATCAAGCTCTCCGAGGTGAGGACTACACCGATACCTCCTGGCACGAATGGTGTGCACGAGCCGAAGCCGATACGCTAGCAGGAGCAAAGGACTTCTTCCAGTACACTTCGGATCGTGGAGTAAAGATCTTCTACATCAGTAACCGTCACGAAGAAGACCGCGCGGGCACGCTTGCCAATCTCTCGCGCTTCGGCTTCCCACAGGTAGAGGATGATAATCTGCTGCTACGCACTGAGACGAGTGACAAGACTGCTCGCAGAGAGCAAGTCCTCGCAGAGTATAATATCGTGATGCTCCTCGGAGACAATCTCGGGGACTTCGATCATGTCTTCGACAGTAGCGAGGAGGCAGTGCGCGCATCGGGTGTCGCAAGCTATCGGACAGAGTTTGGTAAGCGCTTCATCGTTCTACCCAATCCTAACTATGGCACCTGGGAAAAAGCCATGTACGGCGGTTATCCCAGCCTAGAGGAGCGCGACAGCATCCTACCCACCAAACTCATTACATACTAACCCACCCCAACAGAGACCATCATGTTTAGCGGAATCGTAGAAGAATATGCCCACGTCGTAGGGCTCGAACATGAAGGAGACAACCTCCACATCACGATGACTTGCTCCTTCGTCAATGAACTGAGCATTGATCAGAGCATCGCTCACAATGGCGTATGCCTTACCGTAGTTAGCCTCACGGATGACACCTATACCGTCACTGCCATTCGGGAGACCCTTGAGCGGAGCAACCTCGGACTGCTCCAGATCGGCGATCTCGTAAACCTCGAGCGCAGTATGGTCCTTGGCGGACGACTGGATGGTCATATCGTGCAGGGACATGTGGATCAGACGGCAGTATGCCGAAGTGTACGCGAGGCTGGCGGTAGCTGGTACTATCACTTCGTGCACGAGACGACGAAGGAGATGGCAGCCAAGGGCTATGTCACAGTAGAGAAAGGCTCGGTCACGGTCAATGGTGTCAGCCTCACGGTAGTGAACTCTACCCTCGACGGCTTCGAGGTGGCGATCATCCCCTACACCCACGACCATACCAATTTCTGTCGTATAGAAGCTGGTACAGTCGTAAACCTAGAGTTCGACATCATCGGCAAGTATCTCTGCAAGATGCAGGCTTACCTGCACTAGTCTCTGAAGCCTACTATGAACCTCGGCAGAAGCATCAAGCACTACACAGCCCTCGCTACACTCCTCCTAGCCCTCGGCACAGCGGAGACAGTCTCGGCGCAGGTCAGCCAATACTTCGGGCAGATCGGTGCAGTGGCGACCTATGTAGATCAGTCCGCTTCGCGCCTTGGTTCGCGCTTCGATCGAATGCGACTTGGCAGTAGTGAACGCTTAGTCATCGCCTTCGATCTATTGGGTAGCGATGAGCCTCGATTTGTGTACCGTATTATACATTGCAATGCGGACTGGCGCCCCTCCGCCCTACTCCCCATCGAGTATGTCCAGGGCTTCGAGAGCTATCATCTCGACAGCCCCGCGATCAGTCGCAATACGCTAATGCCCTATGCCCATTATAGTCTGACGTTGCCGAATGATCAGACACAATTCAAAGCATCTGGCAACTATCTCGTCGAGATCTCTGAGCAAGGACACGAGCATATACCCCTCCTTCGTCTACCTTTTGCCATTGATGAAGGGAGCCTACCTACTGGAGCAACTGTGACGACAGAGACACCCTTCGCTGTGCGCGGACAGTATCAGCAGGTCAATGTCTCCATCTCGGGCACAGAGCAGATCATTCGTCCCGAGGACGAACTAAGTATCCTAGTTCTTCAGAATGGACGATGGGATAACGCCGTGCGCCTCACCCAGCCCTCTATGCGAACCTTCGATCGCCTTCGCTATGACGAGGCGCGCGGTGCTGTCTTCCTAGCAGGCAATGAGTACCACAAGCTAGAGCATCTCAGCGAACGTGGAGGCGGTATGGGCATCAACCACACCACCCTCGACGAAGGTCTCTACGCTCTAGAACTCTTCCCCGTAGACAATCGCTCTCGCGATGTTTACCGATATGACGAAGACCATAATGGCATCCAGATAATCCGCAGCATCCACACCGATACCCCCGAGACAGAAGCGGACTACCATCTCGTAGACTTCACCTTTCGTTCGCCTCGCATTGCTGGCGGGAGCGTCATCCTAGAAGGCGAAGCTATGAAGCATCTTTCTCTCGAGCATCGTACGATGGCTTACGACGAAACGACCCAAAGCTACCGCGCTCGCCTCTTGCTCAAGATGGGCTACCAAGAGTACACGCTACTCTTCCACCCCGAGGGCTCGTCCGCTATGCGTACGACCGAGACCCTGGGCAACCATTATCAGACCACGAACAGCTATAGCGTTCTCGTTTACCGCCGTAGCCCAGGCGACAGAGCCGATCGCCTCGTCGCCTCCCTCGACTTAACACAATAAATATCAGTAGCCTCTATGAGGCGGCATCATTGACATCACCATACAATATCGTCCTAGATACCCTTCTACAATGAATCCAATCAGCGTATATCAGATAGTCGTGCTCGGTGCTGGAGAGAGTGGCGTCGGCGCAGCCCTTCTCGCTCAGCATCTCGGGATGAGCGTATTCGTCTCAGACTACGGAACGATCAGCGACAAATATCGCCGTGAACTAGATCAAGCAGGCATTCCCTATGAGCAAGGCAAACATACCGCAGAAATTATACTCTCAGCGCGTGAGGTCATCAAGTCACCCGGCATTCCTCGTACGGCAAGCATCATCCGTCAGCTCACAGAGCGCAGTATCCCGATTATTTCAGAGATAGAGTTCGCAGGACGCTACACCGATAGCAAGTTCATCGGTATCACGGGAAGCAATGGCAAGACGACCACGACGATGTGGCTGTACCACATCCTCTGCGGACAGTATGGCGAAGAGCGTATTCGCTTAGCGGGGAACGTTGGCTTTAGCCTCGCGAGACAGGTGATGCTCCCCGAGCAACCACTCTATTACGTCCTAGAGCTTAGTAGCTTCCAGCTGGACGACATGTACGACTTCCGCGTACACGTGGCGATGGTGCTCAATATCACCCCCGACCATCTAGACCGCTACAACTATAGTCTAGATAAATACGCCCTTGCCAAGATGCGTATCCTGCAAAATCAGACTGCCGAGGATGCCTTTATATACTGGGGCGAAGATCCATTTCTCTCGCAATACGTCTCCTCTGCACAGCCGATGCCGATGCGTACGCTTCCTTTCGTCACCTATCCTCAGGCAGGTGCTGCCGCAGATCGCAGTGACGACAACGTGATGCGCGTTCATCACGGCGGACAGACCTTCGAGATGCCTGTAGCTAAGCTGGCTCTTCAGGGACCACACAACCTGCAGAACGCTATGGCGGCTTCACTTGCAGCATTGTATGTCGGAGTAAGTATCGATGTGCTACGTCATGCATTAGAGGACTTCGTAAACGTCCCCCATCGACTGGAAAAGATCGCTGTCATCGACGGAGTACGCTATATCAATGACTCGAAGGCAACCAATATCAACTCTACCTACTACGCCCTCCGTACGATGACGACACCCTACGTCCTAATTATCGGCGGCACAGACAAGGGAAACAACTATGAGGAGATAGCCGACCTCATCGTCTCAGGAGCACGTGCTCTCATATTCATGACTACGGATACAGAGAAATTGCACCGTACATTCGATGGGCGTGTACCTATCATCGTCGAGACCCGCAGTATGGAGGAGACTATCGAACAAGCTGCACGGCTTGCACACGAGGGTGATACCGTCCTTCTATCACCTGCATGTGCCAGCTTCGACCTCTTCCGCAATTATGAACACCGTGGCGATCGCTTCCGTGAGGAAGTACTAGCTCTACAGGATCGCAAGGGTAAGCATTAATACACGACACATCTATCTAGCGATATGACCACGACAACAGATCAATCCAGCAAGTTCGTAGAGCGTGCCTCCAGCCTTCTTGTCGGCAACAAGAAGCTTTGGGTTCTGTACTTCATATTCCTTGGGGTATCGGCACTCGCCGTCTCGAGTGCCTCTAGTAGTGATATCTACTCCTATCTCAATAGCGATAGTACCTCACTACTCACTCACCCTCTCTTCAAGCATCTCGCGTATATCTTGGTTGGGATCGTGACGACCGTATTCTTCGCTCGGACGAATCCCAATAAGTTCCCGCTGATCTCACTGGCATATATGATCTTTACGCTCGTGCTGATTATGCTCTTACCTATACTCGGTATAGAGGTCAATGGTGCAACGCGCTGGATCAACCTTGGTCCTGTGACATTCCAGCCATCAGAGTTCTTCAAGCTCGCCCTTATCCTACTTGGCTCGTATTGTGGCTTTCTCGCACGTACCGATCCAGATCAATCACGTCGATACTTCTGGATATTCTGGGGAATTGGTGGAGTCTTCGTCGGACTGCTTGGATTGGACAACTTATCTCTGATGGTTATCCTATTCGGATTTATGTACCTATATTCGTGGGTGCTTGAGGCTCCTCGTAGAATACTCGTACAGCTCGCCCTCATCGGTGCAGTGATTATCGGGCTATTCGTAGGAGCACTCCTAGTACTCCCCGCCTCTACCCTCAGCAAGGTACATGAACGTTCAGTAACCTGGAAGAACCGCCTAACACGCTTGACTACCGAGGACGCCAATCCTTTCGAGATCAATGACGCCAATCGTCAAGAGCAGTACGGGCAGATCGCCCTTGCCAATAGCCAAGGCATCGGCACAGGTCCAGGGCAAAGCCAAATCAAACAAGTACTGCCGATGGCACAATCAGACTTCGTCCTTGCCGTCATCATCGAGGAATACGGCGTAGTAAGTCTAGTCTTCGTCTCCACGCTCTATGTCTTCTGGTTCTTGATGGCAGGCTTCACGGCACGACGCGAGAGAAACTGGTACAGGCGCTTCCTCCTACTGGGGATAGGTATACTCTTCCCTATGCAGGCACTCGTCAATATAGCTGTGGTATCAGGGAAGTTTATGACAGGGCAGACTCTCCCGCTTATCAGTGCAGGAGGATCATCCATGATCGTATGTAGCATTGCCTTCGGACTTATGATCAGCATCTCCAAGACACAGAGCGAGATCGAGAGCATTGAGAAGGAAGCGAAGGCAAGGGGTATAGATCTAAACACCCCTTCGGACATCCTAACAGAAACAACCAATGACTAAGCAAGTACAGCGTGTCATCATCAGCGGTGGTGGCACTGGTGGGCATATCTTCCCTGCCCTATCTATAGCCGACGCTCTGCGCCGACGCTTTCCAGAAGTCGAGATCCTATTCGTCGGGGCAGACGGGCGTATGGAGATGACCCGTGTACCCGAGGCTGGTTATCGTATCGTAGGGCTTCCTGTCGAGGGGTTACAGCGTCGCAAGGTTTGGCTCAACTTCCGCGTCGTACTCAACTACCTCCGAAGTCTCGTAATGGCACGTAGACTTATCCAGGAGTTCAAGCCCGAGGTCGTCATCGGTGTAGGGGGCTATGCCAGCGCACCGACGCTTAAGGCTGCCCAGACCCTGAATGTCCCTACACTCATACAGGAGCAGAACTCCTACGCGGGCAAGGCGAATCGCCATCTCGCTGGGCGCGTCGCGACTGTCTGCGTGGCTTACCCTAACATGGAGAAGACTTTCCCACGTGGCAAGCTCGTCCTCACGGGCAATCCTGTTCGTCCTCAGATAGAGTATTTGTCAGCCACACGAGAGGAAGCACTATCCTACTTCGGCTTCTCTCCTGAGACTGAACGTGTCGTGCTCGTCGTCGGAGGGAGCCTCGGCGCACGAACCATCAATGAGAGCATCACACGCCACCTTGATGCTTGGGGAGCTTCAGGGGTTGCCCTAATCTGGCAGACAGGTAAGCACTATATAGACGAAGCTCAGCGTCAGCTAGCTGGCTACGCAGGGCAAGTCTACTGCTCTGCCTTCCTCGATCGGATGGACTATGCCTATCGCATCGCCGATCTCGTGATCTCTCGTGCAGGAGCCAGTTCGATCTCCGAGCTGTGCCTGCTGGGTAAACCGACGATCCTCGTCCCCTCGCCCAATGTGGCAGAGGACCATCAGACAAAGAATGCCCTTGCCCTCTCCATACGTTCTGCCGCTATTCTCATCCGAGATGGTGAAGCGCGTGCTGAGCTCTCCCCCACAGCCATCGAGCTAGTACGAGACGATGCCCGCCTCTCCACACTGTCTACTGAGATAAAGAAGCTGGCACACAGCCAGGCAGCAGAGCGCATCGTCAATGAAATCGTATTGCTCGCAGACCTCCCCAAGCAATGAGTACATCCGATCAGCATCACGGGCTACAGGATGTCGTCACAGCCCTCGCCTCTCCAGAGAGCTACGAGGGGCTCCTAGACGACAGCCCCGAGGGCCAATCGCTTCCCAGCGAAGAGATCATGCGAGAGGTATTGTCCCTCATCCGTAGCATCCTATTTCCTGGTTACTACGGACGCAGCTCGGTACAGAAGCACACCCTCCCCTATCATATCGGAGTACAGCTAGAGAGCCTACAAGGGATGCTCGCCAGTCAGGTGCTACGTGCTATGTGCTTCTCCGAGCGTCAAGGCGGCGCATGCTGGGAATGTAGCGACAGACGCAGAGCAGAGGCCAATAATATAGCCCACCGCTTCATCACTGCTCTGCCCGAGCTACGTCGCCTATTGTCTACCGACATCGAGGCAGCCTACTCCGGTGACCCTGCCGCAAGCTCTATCGGAGAGGTCATCAGCTGTTACCCCTCAGTCTATGCGATGACCAACTACCGAGTTGCTCACGAGCTCCATCGACTCGGTGTCCCCCTCCTGCCGAGGATGATAGCCGAGCAGGCGCACAGTCATACAGGCATCGACATCCATCCCGCGGCTACGATCGGCGAATACTTCTTCATCGATCACGGCACGGGCGTTGTGATAGGTGCGACCGCCATCATCGGTGAGCGTGTACGTCTTTATCAGGGAGTAACGCTCGGCGCACGAAGCTTCCCCAGCCACGAAGATGGTTCGCTCGTGCGAGGTATAGAGCGTCACCCCATCATCGAGGACGACGTTATTATCTATGCCAATGCCACGATCCTCGGGCGCATCCGCATAGGTCAAGGCGCACGCATCGGAGGCAACGTATGGCTGACGGAGGACATTCCTCCTGGAGCCCTCTACACACAGCAAGGAATGAGATAGATCCTATAAAACATCACACATGATATGACAAAGTCTATAACACTCGCCCTACTTCTCGTAGGCACATCACTGCTGGCCCAAGCGCAGACCACAGCAACCCAATCGCTAGTAGACCTTGCCAATCCGCTCGTAGGGACACTCAGTTCCTTCGAGATCAGCACGGGCAACACCTATCCCGTCATCTCTCGTCCCTGGGGGATGAATAGCTGGACCCCCCAGACGGGCAAAATGGGTGACGGATGGCAATACACCTACACGGCTGGGCAGATACGGGGCTTCAAGCAGACCCACCAGCCCTCCCCCTGGATCAATGACTATGGACAATTCTCCGTCATGCCTATGCTTGGAGCAAAGCCCACGTTCGACGAGGAGAAGCGTGCCTCGTGGTTCAGTCACAAGAGCGAGCATGCCCGCCCCCACTCCTATAGCGTCTACCTAGCCGATTATGACACTCGGGTCTCGCTAGCCCCATCGGAGCGTGCCGTAGTCTTCGAGGTAGCCTTCTCTCGAGTGTCCAAGCCAGAGGAGCGGTGGATCGTCCTCGATGCCTTCGACCAAGGCTCTCACATCCAGCAGCTCGACAGCGTCCGCCTCATCGGCTATAGCCGTCGCAATAGCGGAGGCGTACCCGACAACTTCCGAAACTATTTCGTGCTAGAGTTCGAGGCTCCCATAGCTAAGTTCGTCCCACATCACGAGGGCAAGAGTCACGCGATGGCAGGCGTAACCCTAAAGACCACGGAGCCGAATGTTCGCTTCCGCATAGCATCCTCTTTCATAAGTCAGGAGCAAGCCCTTCAGAACCTCAACGAGGTACGCGGACGTTCGTTCGCCGAGGTACGCGATGAGGGACGGGACGTATGGAATGGGCTCATGTCGCGCCTCTATGTACGTGACGAGCGACCCGAGCGAGCGACCTTCTACTCCAACCTTTACCGCTCACTACTCTTCCCACGTCGTTTCTGGGAGATCTCCGCCACAGGCGACACGATCCATTACAGCCCCTACAGCGGCAAGGTCGAGGCAGGGTATATGTATACCGACACAGGAGTATGGGATACCTTCCGCGCGCTCTTCCCGCTCATCAATCTCGTCTATCCAGAGGAAGGTGCACGCATGCAGGAGGGGATGCTCAACGCATATCGAGAGAGTGGTTTCTTCCCCGAATGGGCAAGTCCTGGACACCGCGACTGCATGGTCGGCAACAACTCCGCCAGTGTCGTCGCCGATGCCTTCCTCAAGGGGATCGGACGCATCGACACTGCCACCCTCGTCGAGGGGCTGATCAAGAGTACCGAGCATCGCCATCCCACCGTCAAGAGTACAGGGCGATGGGGGCACGAGTACTACAATAAGCTCGACTACATCCCCTATGATGTGGACATCAATGAGAATGCTGCCCGCACGCTCGAGTACGCTTACAATGACTGGTGCATCCTTCAGGTTCTCAAGCGTGTCGGCGCACCCCGCAAGCAGATTCGCCTCATGGAGCAGCGCGCCCGAAACTATCAGAATCTCTACGACCCCTCCACGGGCTGGATGCGGGGACGCAATAAGGATGGATCATTCCAGTCTCCCTTCTCCCCCTACAAGTGGGGCGATGCCTTCACCGAAGGGAACGCCATTCACTACACTTGGTCTGTCCTGCACGATGTACAGGGGCTCATCAACCTCATGGGTGGCAATGACGCCTTCGTCGCTCGGCTCGACACAGTCTTCACGATGCCTCCGCACTTCGACAATAGCTACTACGGCTTCACCATCCACGAGATACGCGAGATGCAGATCATGGACATGGGCAACTATGCCCACGGCAACCAGCCCATCCAGCACATGCTCTATCTCTACCCCTACGCTGGGCGTGCGGACAAGGCTCAGCCCCGCATTCGTCAGGTGATGCGTCAGCTCTACTCCAATGACCCCGACGGCTACTGTGGAGACGAGGACAATGGGCAGACCTCGGCATGGTATGTCTTCTCCGCGCTTGGCTTCTATCCCGTGACACCTGCCAGCGACCAATACGTCATCGGCATCCCTTACTTCCGCGAAATCGAGCTGCGCCTACCATCGGGTACGACGACCATCAAGGCGGATCATCCCGAGGGCGACTACATCCAGACCGTCACCCGTGCAGGCAAGCCCTACAACAAGGTATTCGTCTCCTACGACGATCTACGCTCGGGGGGCGAATATCGCTTCACCCTCGGGGACAAACCAAGCCAATGGGGAAGAAACCTTACCGCACCTGCCCTACCCTACTCGATGACGAACGTCCGCTAGACACTTCGCCAAGTCAAACGCCCGAGCCGAACTGCTATCCTGCATTCGGCTCGGGCGTCTGCTTATCTATTCGCTGGGCTCCGTTCGTTTCTTGATGTACTTGCGCTGGGCGTACATCCCTATGGCATCGATGATGTCGCTCTCATACCATCGCCTCAGCTCGCGCGTGGCTGAGGACTGCGCCAGCCCCGTCATCTGCATATAGCTTCTCACGGTTAGGTAAGCATTCGTCTCCAGATAAGCCAGCGCCATAGCCTGTCTCTGCTCGGGAGTGAACCTACGTGATCGAATGACTTGCCTTCCGCCACGCTCTAGGTGACAGCGCGCATCCACGGCACGCACGAAGCTTTTCTCTGCACGAAAGCGCACCCCACGCACCGAGATACTCATGGCATTTCGCTTGTGTTCGCTGTCTAGGTCTTCGGGGGCAAAACCTTCCCTCAGTCCGAGGCTTGGGCTGAATGAGCCAAGCCCATTGACTTTCACCCCGAAGCCTTCAGCCAAGTACTCTGCCATGACCTCGCTCAGTGCCGTGACGACGCCGATGATGTCGGCTGGAGTGAAGGTCGAGCGCCGTGAGATTCTTGCGGCGAGCATGTCGAGGTCTGCCACCCAGTCAATAGACATTCGGGGATAAAGTTTGCGTTCGCCTGTCTCATTGAGGTCAGGCATCTCACGCATCATGTACCTTGCCATAAGTTCATTCGGTTTAATGTATTACTATCTGTTACTAGCTCATATGATATGGGTCGAGGGGTCTAACCCGAAGCAATGGGCTTTCGACGCTGTACGCTTGTGGCTTTTGGCAAGAAGCCTAGGAGCCTCTGTGTACTTCACTCGCTGACAGACCGCAGTTCCCTGTATACAAACTAATGGTTCTCTCTATAGACAAAGATAGTTATTAGTATAGACAAAAATGGTACACCCTAGTGCACTATACTAGAATCAAGTCATGATTTATAGAAATCATGACTTGGCTTCTAGGAATCATGCCTTGGTTTCTAGAAACCAAGGCATGATTTTAATGAGGATCACGAGTGTCTCCTATTTTATTCTATAGTGCCCAGCATTTCTTCCTATAGTGGCAAACGTTTTTCCTATACTGTCATCCATCTGTTTGCATACCCTCATCCCTATTCACTAGGCATAGCTAGTGGTCTCGTCCTTAATTCGTCGAATGATAATGGGCTGAATGAAGGGGGTTGATTGGCTCGATGAAGGAGACTACCTGGACGCGCTGCGAGCATCTCGGCGATAGACAAAGAGCGTCCGCCCCTATTCTACCCTAGAATAGAGGCGGACGGAAGGGTGTGACGCACGGAGGCAAACTAGTCGGGGACGTTGTAGGTCGCTGTGAGGCGACGCGTGCCATCGGGTTCTTCGGTGAGGGTTACGCGGACAGTGTCGGCAGGAAGAACGTCTTCGAGCAGATCGGGCCACTCGATGAACATTAGAGCCCCACTGGCGAAGTAATCCTCAATGCCTAGATCGAGTGCTTGGGAGAGGCTATCGAGTCGGTAGCAGTCGGCGTGGTAGATCAGTTCGCCTGTAGTGTCGGATCTGTATTCGTTGATGATGGAGAATGTCGGGCTGTTGATCACGTCCTCCACGCCGAGCGCAAGGCATAGGGCTTTGATGAACGTGGTCTTGCCCGTGCCCATGGGCGCATCGAAGGTGAAGATGTCACCATAAGGTAGGATTTCGTCCACGAATCGTTCCGCAGCAGCGTCTATGTCCTGGACGCTGGGGATCATGAGGGTAGTTTGCTGAATCATACTCGTTAGGTTTTAATGGATTTACTTGGGCTCCATCGTGATGATGGGCACGAGCATCTCCTCTAGAGACACGCCCCCATGCTGGAAGGTGTCCTTGTAGTATTGTACGTAGTAATTGTAGTTGTTGGGATAAGCGAAGAAGTCATTGCTGAGACTGAAAACGTAACGGTCAGAGAGATGCGCCTGGGGAAGCCCGACACGACTAGGCTGGGTGAACTCGAGTACACTCGTGGGGTCGTAGGTAAGCGACCGCCCTACCTTGTAACGCAGGTTAGTATTCGTATTGCGATCCCCCACGATCTTGACGGGATTTTTAACGCGTATCGTCCCGTGATCGGTGGTAAGGATCACTTTATATCCCAGTTCGGCTATGCGACGGAATAGGTTGTAGGTCGTGGAGTGTCGGAACCAGCTCTTCGTCAGGGAGCGGTATGCCGCCTCGGAGTTGGCTAGCTCTCTGATCATCTTGCTCTCCGTGCGGGCATGAGAGAGCATATCGACGAAGTTCAGGACGATGACGTTGAGGTCATACGCCTTGAGCGAATTGAGATTGGCAAGGAGCTTCTCTCCGTAGCGCGTTTCGTAGACCTTGTTGTACGAGAAGGTGTACCGCTTGCGATAACGCTCCAGCAGGGTACGGATCATGGGTTCTTCGTTGAGGTTCTTGCCCTCCTCGCTCTCCTCGTCCACCCATAGATCAGGGAACATCTTGGCGATGTCTAGGGGCATGAGCCCCGAGAAGATAGCGTTGCGCGCGTACTGCGTAGCCGTCGGCAGGATGGAGAGGTAGAGATCTTCGTCGAAGGTGTAGAATTCGCTCAGGAGCGACTTGACGCTCTCCCACTGGTCGAGGCGAAAGTTATCTATGAGGATGAAGAACACCTTCTCGCCATTGTCCAGCAGGGGGAATACTTTCGTCTTGAAGAGATCTGGGCTCATGACAGGCTTGGTCTCGGGATTGGCTATCCAGCTCTCATAGTTGCGAGAGATATAGCGTGAAAAGAGACGACCCGCCTCAGCCTTCTGCATATCTAGTAGCTCCCCCATCTGCATATCGCCATCCTGTAGCTCTGCCTCCCAGTAGACGAGGCGACGATAGAGTTCTTTCCACTCGTCGAGGTCTAGGCGGTCGCTCATCATAGCTCCCAGGCGAGCAAACTCCTGACGATAGTTCGTCGTAGCAGCCTCGCTGATGATGGTGCTCTGATGGAGATTCTTCTTGAGCGAGAGGAGTAGCTGATTGGGATTGACTGGCTTGATAAGATAGTCTGCGATCTTACCCCCGAGGGCTTGGTTCATAAGCTCTTCTTCCTCGCTCTTGGTGACCATGACGATCGGGATATAGGGCTTGATCTCCTTGATACGCTGCAGGGTGTCTAGCCCCGTGAGCCCAGGCATATGTTCGTCGAGGAATATGAGGTCGTAGCTCCGCTCTTCTACGGCTTCTATCGCGTCGGTACCGCTCAGGACGGGCGTGACTTCATAGCCCTTCTGCGCGAGGAACATGATATGGGGCTTGAGCAGATCAATCTCGTCGTCTGCCCAGAGTATCTGGTACATCTTGGTCGTTGCCATATATTATATTGTCTATCGTGTGATGAATGAATCTCAGCACCCGACATGGGTGCCTTTACTTACTATACAACGCAAAGATACGAGGATATTGCGTACCATGCCACGAAGGCAACTCGTCGGTCTCCCATTGGGGGATTATTGCTATCTTTACGGAGTTAAGTTCGGGTTGAACTCATTAAGCTATTCAAGTATTACATTATGTACAGGAAACTATTTACCACCGCTACCGTCGCCCTCGCAAGCCTTGCAGGTGCCTATGAGGCAGACGCATGCACCGACCTCATCGTCGGTAAGGGCGCTTCGACAGACGGCTCAGTCATCATCAGCTACTCAGCTGACTCACACACCCTCTACGGGGAGCTGTATCACTGGCGCGCTGCCCAGTGGCCACTCGGCACGATGCGCGAGATCCGTGAATGGGACACCCACAAGCACCTCGGCTATATCCCCGAAGTGGCTCAGACCTACAATGTAGTAGGTAATATGAACGAGCATCAGGTAGCCATCACCGAGAGCACCTGGGGCGGTCGTAACGAACTACACGATCCCAATGGCATCATGGACTATGGCAGCCTGATCTATGTTGCCCTTCAGCGCAGTAAGACGGCTCGTGAAGCCATTAAGGTGATGACTGATCTCGTACGTGACTTCGGCTATTACAGCAGCGGCGAGAGCTTTACCATAGCAGACAAGAATGAAGTCTGGGTGATGGAGATGATCGGCAAAGGTCCTAAGAAAAAGGGTGCAGTATGGGTAGCTATCCGCATCCCCGACAATGCCATCTCAGCTCATGCCAACCAAGCCCGTATCCACAAGATCCCCTTCGGTGATAAGGAGAACTGCATGTACGAAAAGGATGTAGTCAATCTCGCACGCGAGATGGGCTATTTCTCTGGCAAGGACAAGGATTTTGACTTCCAGGCAGCATACAACCCCTATACCTTCAGTGGTCTTCGTGCATGTGAGGCTCGTGTATGGAGCTTCTTCCGCGAATTCAACAAGGACATGCAGCGCTACGAGGGTCACGTCCGTGGTGATGTCACAGCAGAGGCGATGCCCCTGTATGTAATCCCCGAACGCAAGATCTCTGTAGCGGACGTGCGTAAGGCAATGCGCAACCACTATGAAGGCACCTCTATGGATATGGCTCAGAAGACCGATGCTGGTGCAGGTGTCTATCGTGTACCTTACCGCTGGAGACCGATGACCTTCGAAGTAGATGGACAGGAATATATCAATGAGCGTGCGATCGCTACACAGCAGACTGGCTTCGTGCTCGTAGCACAGCTCCGTTCATGGCTTCCTGACCCCATTGGTGGTGTATTATGGTTCGGTGTCGATGATGCCAACACAGCTGTATTCACTCCCATGTACGCTAGCATCACGTCTATCCCCGAGGCTTACCGACAGGGCAACGGTGATATGATGAACTTCTCTTGGACATCTGCATTCTGGATTCACAACTGGGTGGCAAATATGGCGTACAACCGCTACGAACCTATGATTGCCGATATTCGTCCCGTACAGGAACGTCTAGAGAGCGGCTTCGATGCAGAGCAGAAGGCTATCGATGCAGAAGCACTGCGCCTCTACAACGAATCACCTGCCAAGGCCATCAGCTTCCTCAACAACTATGCTGCCGATGCAGCCAATGGTGCTACAGCACGCTGGAAGCGTCTCGGCGAATACCTCATCGTCAAGTACATCGATGGCAATGTGAAGAAGGAAAAGGATGGTAGATTCCTCGACAATGGCTATGGTCTAAGTGAAATGCCTGATTTCCCTGGCTACAGTAAGGATTACTATGAGATGGTAGCCCGTACACATGGTCAGAACCTCCAGGTAACAGGTGAGAAGGAGAAGCATTAAGCCAATCCCGCCCTACCCTCTCGGGTAGATCTAAAGTACGCCCCACTATCCCTTTCGGATAGTGGGGCGTACTCCTTACTATCTAGTGTTTACTAGACCCGCAGACTACCGCCTAGGACTAGTCTGCTATGTAGTGGTAGCGTAGTGGAAGGGCTTCACGTCCATCGAGCGTAGTGAAGCTAGCAGTAAACATCCACTTGGCTAGACGTGTCTCAGGGGTAGAGAACTGCCCAATGGGGAGCTTAAGCATTAGCTTATTCCATCCTGCACGAAGCTCTACAGGCTGAGGGCGACGCCAAGAAGCGTTCTCATTGCCTAAAGGAAGTTCATTGGTACGGATAGTGTGTGTAGCCGTCCACACAGGAGGAGCGACCTCTCGGCCATTGAGCCAGATACGACTACTACGGTGATCCCATGCACCCGCAGGAGGAGGCAAGTCACTCTCACTACGGCTATAGTTCTGCGTCTCCAGTATCAGGCCTACTCGCTGACGTGTGGGAGAATATACCCAAGCCATAGCATAAGCCGTATGATCCGGCTTAGGGTCGTCCACCACCCCTGGACTAATCGTAGGTCCCCAGACATGACGCAGATAAAATCCTGAACCCGTCAGCTGACGTGCTGTGTACCTATGCCCCTCGTAGGTGTAGCTCATGAGAGACTTGGGCGGTGTGATGGCTCCACCTTTAGCCTCAGCAGCTAATGTGGCCTCGGGTGGGAAGGCTTTCGAAAGGTCTCCCCCATTGGGGAAGGAGGCTACGATTTGCCAAGCTGCATGCGTCTGACGAACGTAGGCCATCGGCTCACGAGAGAGGAATGTCCCCTTGTAATGCAGTAAACGTCGCTCGAAATCCTCAAAGCCACGATACAGAGAGTCCTTACGGCTCCACAGCATCGTCGTACGCTCATCGAAGTAGCCCGAGCCTCCACCCAGCCATGCTCGCTCTGCCAGAGCGAGCGCAGAGGGGTAAAGATGATTATCCTTCATCACCTGCTCTGTAGTCTCGAGATAGCGATCATTCCATACAGCTATGATGGCTCCAGCATGATCATCGTCACCATAGGGACGATTAAGAATGCGCGCATTGTACAGAGCTATCACATCAGAGAAAGTATCGTAATGATTGATATAGTGCAGTCTGCTATCAATAGCTGGAATACCTGGCTGTGCCTTGCCACGATAGCTCCAGAGCTGTGTCATATCTATCTCACCAGGCTGATAGTCCCATCCTGGATTCCAAGATATGACCTTGCGCCCTAGGGAGCGAACGAAAGCAACCATCTCGGGAACGAACATAGGATCCGTGAACTCCACCTCATCTGTGCCTAGGTGTATATAAGGTACTGGCATAGCCTCTGCCACCTCTCGAAGGATAACCTTGAGCGCTGCCTTGCCTTGCTCTGTCTGCATACCGAAACCCATAGCACGCTCGAAGGCCGCACTATGCCCCGGCATATCTATCTCTGGAATGAGAAGGACACTATGACGACGACACCACTCTGCTAGCTCACGTGCCTCGTCTAGGGTGTAGTATTCCCCTGGCATTCGCTCAGTAGCTGCGATAGATGTGAGCTGAGGATAGGCTTTACTTTCCAGGCGCCAAGCTTGATTTTCCGTTAGGTGCCAGTGTAAAACATTGAGTTTGAAACGTGAGAGCAGTACTACCTGCTTCTTGAGTTCCTCAAGGGGAATAAATGTACGCCCTACGTCATGCATCACACCACGCAGAGCCCAATTAGGCCAATCTGTTATCTGCACCATCGGTATACCCCGTACTCTGTCCGTCATCTGCCAGAGTGTCTGCAGAGCATAGAAGGCTCCCGCCTCAGACATCGCCAAAACTCGTACACCAGAGGTGTCGACCGTCAGCCTATAAGCCTCATTGTATCCGCGCTCGACACCCTCTAGGCTATCGACGAGGCGCACCGAGACAGAGGTAGGATAATGCCCCCCGACACGGAAGCCCGCCTCGTTCAGGTAGCGAGTATATTCGTCACGCAGGGTCTCTGCGCTGAGTGAAAAGCCTCTTGGCTGCAGCATACCCTTACCATCTATGAGATGTTGAGGGCGAGGCAAGAGCTTGTCTATTCCCTGCCCATATGAGAGCCTAGGTAGCATGAGAACAAACCCTAGGAGGAGTGCCCAGATCTTAGTCGTCTTCATTATATTATCTTACTATTGTGAATTAGTCTGTCCCTCTAGTGGAGTCACCTCCCTAAGGACATGATTTACCGTTGCCTCTGCCACCGACACACCGAGTTTTAGACGAATATTATCGCCTGGGCACAACTCATCCGCACTGGTGATGATACGATCATCACGATAGACGAGCGCAAAGCCCCGCCTTAGCACAGTATCTGGGTGCGCCATACGGATGACTTGCTCATAACGCTCGAGCTCTGCCCCATAGCGTACGCGATGCAAACGCAGAGGATTAGCTAGACGTACTATAGTCTGCTCCAGACGTTCGCCTCTCTGAGCAATGTGATTGGTTGCCATATAGCGCAGCAAGGATAATGCTCCCGCTATACGCTGCCGCTCCCCCAAGACATACCCTCGAACGACCTGCGCCACCAGCGCTCTAAGCTCAGAGTGCCGTCGATGCTCTAACTGTAGAACGCGTCCCGCTAGAGCAGGAAGACGTATAGAGAGCATGTCGAGCTTCCTGCTCCATTCATGGGTATGCACCCCGATAGCCTGAGAGAGACGCTGACGAAGAGCCTCGACAAGGGCACATTCTTCCATCATCTGATGGATAAGCCACTCAGCTACTGCTGTGGGGGTCTTGAGACTCGTGTGCGCAATGAGGTCTAGCACACTCTCATCTCGCTCATGCCCTATCCCGCAGAGAATAGGAAGAGGAAACTGCGCACAGCCTGCACACAATTCATAGCTATCGAAAGCACGCAGCTCACTTACCGCCCCTCCTCCTCGGATGATCACCACAGCATCGAAATGTTCCTTCGAGTGTAATACCCGCCCTAGGGCAGAGAGTATACTCGTCGTCGTATGATCTCCCTGCATCTGAGCAGAGAAGAGCGCAGTATAGAATTGTAGCCCATACCTATTGCCATGTAGCTGATCTATAAAATCTCCGTAGCCAGCTGCTGTCGCTGAGGAGATAATGGCCAGCCGCTGTACAGGGCGTGGTAATGTCAAACTACGGTTGTCATCCCAGACATTCTCCCGCTTCAGCCGTGCGATCGTCTCTTGCCTTAGCCTTGCCAGCTCTCCTAAGCTATAATTCGGATCGATATCTGTGATCGTCAGTGACAGGCCATACTGCTCATGATAGGTTATCTGTACGAGAGCCAGAATACTCATGCCTGAGGATAGGCTTGCCAACCCAGACGCCCTGAGCTTAGTGTCTATATAGTGATAGGTCGAGGACCATATACTAGCCCTAATACGTGCACGCACATTGCCCGTGTCAGATTTCTCAAGGAGCTCCATATAGCAATGCCCTTGCCCTCCCGAACGACGGACATCGCTTGTTTCCGCACGTACCCAATAGCTACCCCCGAAACCAGCCTCTAGACATCGACGCACCGATCCTACCAGTTCGTAGAGGCTAAAAGAACGTACGCCCACTGCACTGCCATTCATATTTTTACAGGATATACACACTCACTCTGGCTAACGAATGCCATGCGCCTTGTAGGCAGGAGCGAGGGTTGAGGTAAGACGTAGGATGAGGTCAAAGAGTATCATACGGCTATTGACATTCTGCTGTATATGGCGCGTTGCAAGAGCCAGCTCATCACTGATAGCTCCGACATTATCTGCATGGATACAGCCGCTGAGATACTTAGCTATGCCTGCCTCTGCAGTCGTCAGGTAGTTGATCTGTGGGATACCATAGGCGTGCACATAGATCTCACGAAACATCCGACCCATATAGCCAAATAGAGTCACGAGATCCTCACGTGACATCTTCGCGAGCTCATCCGATAGTGCCTTGATCTCGACAGGACGAGCATTAACCGTAGCCCTTAGCACACGTCCGAAGAGTTTCGTCGTCTCATCCGTATTCACGTTCTGGCCGAGATAGAGATCTAGTGCCGTACGATAGTTACCCTCTGCCATATGTGCCGAGGCAAACGGATCAGCAGTAGGCTCTGTCGCCTTGACACTAGAGAGTGCAGCAGTGATCTCCGACTCCGCAAGAGGCGAGAGATGGAGCGTCTGCATACGGCTACGCAGAGTACCGAGTACATCGGCCTCACTCTGCGTCACCATCAGTATAATAGTATGAGACGGAGGCTCCTCGACGAGCTTAAGAAGTTTATTGGCAAGTGCCTCATTCATTCTCTCAGGAAGCCATACCAGGAGTACACGATATCTCGCTTCTGCTATCTGGTAGCTCAGCCGCTCCAGCAATATATCCCCTTCACGCACGAAGATCTGTGCACGCTTCGCCTCACGGCTAATCATCGAGAGCCAATCGCTATAACGTGTGTAAGGACCTCGAGCGAGAAATTTGCGCCAGCGAGGCAACTCATCCTCACAGAGGTTTCGTCCGTCCTCATTGATGATAGGGAAGAGGAAAAGCAAGTCCTGCGCTGCATATTCATCGTACCGTGCGCACGAACGGCAATGCCCACAGGCATCATCTGCTGAGGGGTTTGCACAATTGATATAGCGAGCATAGGCATACGCCAGCCCTAGAGCACCTGCTCCGTCAGCTCCGACAAAAAGCCGTGCATGAGGCACGATACCTGCCGCGAACGAACGTCTTAGTTCGTCCTTGGCAGGTATCCAGCCGACGATATCTCGGAAATACATATCCGTCGTCTCGGCTTATTTAATCGAACAGCTCTACTATAGGCTTCCCAATAGCTCCACTAGGCAGCTGTGTCTTCAGCAGGAAAGCAAGCGTAGGAGCAATATCTGTCATATGTACCTCACGATAGAGGAAACCTGGCTTGATACCGTGTCCCATGAAGATAAGAGGAATGTGCGTATCGTACGGAGCCCAGACAGCATGATTGGTACCCTGCTGGGGTTTGTCACCACGTCCACTCTGCCATCCTGGGTGTAAGACAATAAAGATAGCCCCGGAGCGATCTCGATTGTAGCCATTGACTATGCGATAACGAATTTCATCTGGAAGAGCATGCATATTGACCTTGCTGGCCTCTACTACATATGCTACCCCCTCCTGCTTGGCGAGTGCACTCGTAAGGGTCTCGATGAGCTTAGAGCGATCAGCCCCCATACGTTCTAGCTTCGCTTCGTCTAGATAGAGCTGATAGTTCGCAATGTCCACGATGACCTTCTCATCTGTACCAAGCACCTGGCGAGCCACATCACGAGCAGTCGTCATCGCGAGATCACTACGCCAGATACGCCCAGGCATCTTCTTAGACTCCAGGAAGGCTGTATTGTGCGCCACTGCATGGTCTGCCGTAATGAAGAAGAGGTATCCGTCCCTACCGTAGCGACTGTCCAAATAGTTGAAGAGGTCTCCTAGCTCACGATCGAGACGTATATAGGTATCCTCCAGCTCTACTGCGAATGTCCCATAGCGATGGCCGATATAGTCGGTCGAAGAAAGGCTAATAGCCAGGAAGTCCGTAGAGTCACGTCGTTCACCTAGGCGCTCACCTTCAATGGCTGCACGAGCCATGTCTAAGGTTATGGTGTTACCCCATGGCGTAGTACGAAGGACACCATACCCGTCTCGCTCATACAGCTTCTTGAGAGGAAGAGGAAGCGTAGCAGGGATATCTCCCCAATTGGCTTCGAAACTGTTGTCATCTTCGATGCTCGCTTTGTAGGAACGCATAGAGTGTAGTGACCTCCAATCAGACTTGAGATACTTCTCAGCGAGACGACGCTCATTAAATCGGTTTGCCCAACGAGGAAGTTCGCTCATGTAATAGGTGCTCGTAACGAAATTCCCACTCTTATCATCAAACCAATAGGCAGCGTCTGCACTATGCCCCGCAGGCAGGATAGCACCTCTGTCCTTGATGGAGACACCGATGACACGGCTAGTAAAGTTCGTCGCGATCTTGAGTTCATCAGCAATCGTGGAGACACGGAGGTTGCGTGGAGACATCTGACCATCCCATCCATTGGGAGCTCCGACGGTGCTTACGGTACTATCCTGTGTGCAGTAAAGCCGACGTCCATTGTCATAGAAATTGTTTCCTGCTATCCCGTGGATACTAGGGACACTACCCGTATAGACGCTAGCATGACCGATCGCAGTTACAGAGGGGACATAGTCAATACGGGTATTTTGGCAGTTGAAGCCCTGGCGTAGTAAGCGCTTGAAACCGTCCTCCCCATAGCGATCATTATAACGATAAAGGTAGTCCCAGCTCATCTGATCGACCACTACTCCGACGACGATACGCGGACGCTCAGGTCGCAGATCCCGTTCCCCAGCCTGAGCCGTGTGCCCTGCCATCAGAGCAAGTCCTAAAGCAAGGGCAGTGAATAGTCTCTTGTTCATATCCGAATAATATGTGGTGTAAGTTATGATTTTTTGACTTCGACGAGCGACCAGCCCTCTGGACTAACCGCCGAAGAGATATACGTGAGCCCCAGCTCTGATGCACGTGCGACGATAAGCTCTATGTCTGCTTCGTAGAATCCACTCATCACAAGCCTAGCTCCTCGTGACATTACCTCTGCATATGCGGGCATATCCTCGAGAAGGATGTTGCGAGTAATGTTCGCCAAGACGAGCGCATAGGGCCCTCTCCCCGCGAGGCTGGAGGCATCGCCCTGTAGAGCATCAGGTATAGAGACACCATTGAGTTCTGCATTGTCCAGGACGTTGCGATATGCCCATTCATCTATATCTATAGCTGTCAGAGTATCCGCTCCGAGTTTGAGGGCAAGGATGCCGAGGATACCTGTGCCACACCCCATATCTAGCACCGCTGCCCCTACAAGGTCTGCGCGATGATCTAGGAGATAGCGCACTACATGCACTGTGGTGGCATGATTGCCAGTACCGAACGCCATGCGTGGCGAGATCAAGATCTCAACCTCTGCTCCAGGTACAGCTTCGTGGAAAGGAGCCCGAATGACACATCTCCCCTCATCAATAAGAATCGGCTGAAAGTAGTGCTTCTCCCACTCCTCATTCCAGTTAACATCAGGCATTACTTCACTCTCGAAGGTGATATGGCAAGCATCTATTCCTAGAGCCTGCACGACGTCTGCTACGCACTCATCACTTGCCTCAGACGTCGGTACATAGGCATAGAGTGCATTGGCATCTTCACCCCATTCGAAGCTATCAAATCCTACCTCTGCGAGCTCTGCAGAGAGCAAGTCCGAGATAGTCTCTGGTGTCGGCGCTTCATCCTCCGAGAGTATGGTGAACGTATATTTGGTGTACTGCATATGCTGATTGATCGTACGCCAGCTGTCAGTGACGTGAGCGTGGCTTATTTTTATTGAAGAAGTAATAGAGACCGAGCAGGTTGAGCAGACCTAGTCCTCCACCCACCAGCACGACATAGCCCTGTGCTTCATTAAGCAAAGGATAGGCAATGACCACAGCGACTACGATCACGATGGATAGAACCCCAAGGATACGGTTCGTTAATGTTAGATTGATCTTCATAATTTTGAAGGATATACCCGAATGTCGAGAAGACTATGGGTTACAGTTTGTAATTGAAGCCGAAGCTCAGAAGCTCATTAACCTGTACAAAGCGCTTCCATCCACTTTCTCCTCTGGGAGATACGCTATCGTCATAGCGAAGATGCAGATTGACACGCGTCGAGAAGTATCGACTAATGCGCATGGTCAGGGTATTCTCCCATTCTGCTTCCACATTGGTATAGGAGGTATTGAAGTACACACGACTAGACCAACTAATATCCATACTGAAGTCCCATTGCAGATTAGCTCGAAGCGTCGAACCAAAACGATGATAGTAGGGAGACTCTGCAGAAAGCCCATGACGCGCAAGGTCTATGTCCCTACGGCTCGAGTAACGATATGTATGGGAGATAGGAGCAATGTTGGCTGAGAAGGAGAACTTACGCCCATAGACACGCTTGCTCTTCGTCGCATAATTATATTGCATACCAAGACCGATATTTGTCGTCAGTGGCGACAGCAAGGCAGAGCGTACAATGGTGCGGTCGTCATTGTACGTAGAGAATAGCTGTGTTCTCAGTTCTCCATCGACAGTGTAAGACCACAGTTTGCTTGCTTTCAGACCGAAGTTGCTACGCAAGCGCAGGAGATCTTCACTGATGCGATAGCGCTGATCAGCAGAGCCATCAGCCGTGTAGAGACTCAGCTTGTCTTCGAGTTCATTGTTCCACCTAATCTTGCCCCGCGTATAGAGCATAGCGAAGTAGGTTCGCATATAGAGATTTAGATTACTTGCCCCACCCTTGTACCAGTTGTCTGAGACATAGTTCTGCGAGAATTGGACGCTGGACTCGAAGGCTGGAACCCAATGGCGAATCTCGATTTCTTGCAGTTGGAGCCCTTCCGCAAGTTGCTTCATTCGACCAGTCTCAATAGTACGCTCAAACATCTGCGAGATACTATTGGTATTTGTGGCATGAGTGATTCGACTCCGACCCACCATCAGCTCATCTTCTCCGTAGGTAAATAGCTCCACATTACTACGGCGCAGAGCATTAGTCAGGGTCGCGCTAAGCTCCCTATTTTGCTGTCTGCTTAGGAATATCTGTGGCATCTGTAGCTGTATCCCTGGGTTGCCTACTCTAAAGGAGACAGGTGCCACCTTCGAAGACAATATAGGCAAAGATACCCGAGCCCCTAGAGCATCATAGCGTAAGACAAGGGGGACACCGAGCTGAGCAGAGAGTATTGAGGGACTGAATTGAGGAACATGAGTAGATGAGTGAAGATAATCTACTAATTCACTCCCCTCCTCCGCACGCGTCGCAGTAAGCTCCAGCA
Organism: Porphyromonas sp.; assembly: GCA_041854825.1. Classification (GTDB taxonomy): domain Bacteria; phylum Bacteroidota; class Bacteroidia; order Bacteroidales; family Porphyromonadaceae; genus Porphyromonas. Next base: position 40,173 of record JBHACZ010000065.1, read on the forward strand.
ATAGTGGATCCTTGGCAGGGGCAGGAGTATAGGAGCTACGCGCAGACGATAGCGTCTGATATAAGCTATCCAAAGAGGTCGGTATACTCTGAGCCTCCAAGTCTGCAGAAAGTCCAAGAGCTGTCATCACAGCCAGGAAACAAGGAGCAAAATGACGAACGCTCGAGCTATATTTGATCATTCTTTTCTTCATAAATCACATCTTCCACAAAGATACAAAACTAATCTCAATGCCAAACGTATACAGTCCCATAGCACCATTCCCATGCTACTGCAGTGCGTTGCCAGGTATACGATCAAATATTGCCTCTCCTCGACCAGAATTATCGCACAGCGTAGACGAAAATATACTAAGAAACCTAAACCAATTATCCCCCAGCATGCTTCACGTACTAGTGCCTTTCTGCCAAGAGTAGCCTTTATCTTCATCAAAACTTCCAATGAGTTTTCTGAAACACAGGGAGTTTCTCTCCAAATCACCCATCAAAGTTTACAAGTATAGTACTATATTCACATGAATAAAGTACTATATTTATAAGAGTATAGTACTATACTTGTATACACATAGTACTGTACTTATAAAGTTTGACGGATGTTTCAGTGAAAACTTGAGGACTTTCGCAAAAATTCTCGGGGAGTTTTCCGAAAAACTTATAAGGAACTATTAGGGGAAAGGGCATTAGAGAGAGGATGAGAGGTAAGTAAATGGAAATGAGAGGCATTTGCAGTATTTCTCTATACTCTACACAGAGGATAAAAGTGCAGAA
>JBHACZ010000066.1:0-4870 GCA_041854825.1 Porphyromonas sp.
CGATGGTACTGCGTATAGTGGGAGAGTAGGTAGCCGCCGCTTTAAGAGAGAGCCGAGTGTTGCGCAAGCGATGCTCGGCTCTCGGTGTATATAGACACATCGAATCGTTCGCCTTCGGCGCTCTCGCCTCACGAATCCCCTGCATCTCCCACTTATCTGAATCTTCCATCTCTCATGTCTCTGTGCGGAGCCTAATAAACCTCTGAATGAAGAGGTCGCCGAGCTACGTCGTCAGCTGGTCGAGGTACAGCAGACAGCAGAGCGCTTGGCTGATCGTCTGAGGGATGTAGGGGCGAAGCCATAGCACTGTGCTACTATGCCCCGCTGGCAGGGAGATTATAGGTGAAATTCACCCTCTGGGAGTGTGCTGTATATGGGGAAATCTGTATCTTTGGGCATAGATATCCACTAATGTGAGTAACTAATCTACAGCATTACAATGAATACAAACGATTTCTCCCTACGCCATATAGGGATAGGGAAGCACGATGCAGCCGAAATGCTGCGCGTCATCGGCGTTCACTCGCTAGATGAACTCATCGCCGGCACTATCCCTGCCAATATCCGACTACCAGAACCACTCGACCTGCCCGAGGCAATGACCGAACGAGAGTTCGCTGAACACATCGCTGACCTCGCCTCCAAGAATGAGGTCTTCACCTCCTACATCGGTCAGGGCTGGTACGACACCGTGACTCCCCCCGTTGTTATTCGCAATATCCTCGAAAACCCTGTGTGGTATACCTCCTACACACCCTATCAGGCGGAGGTTTCGCAGGGACGACTAGAGGCTCTCTTCAATTTCCAGAGCGTCATCACCGACCTCACTGCCCTCCCGCTGGCGAATTGCTCCCTGCTGGACGAAGCAACGGCAGGGGCGGAGGCGGCGCTCGTCCTATATAATGAGCGTAGCAAGCCCAAGGCTAAGGCTGGTGCCAATAAGTTCTTCGTCGATTATAGCGTCTTCGCTTCGACGAGAGATGTCATCCGTACGCGTGCTATTCCTCAGGGGTTAGAACTTGTGGAGGGAGATTATCGTTCGTTCGAGTTTACGGATGAGGTTTTCGGAGCTATCGTGCAATTTCCCGCTGCTGGTGGTGAGGTGCGTGACTACCGTGCTTTCGTAGAGCGTGCCCATGCTGCCGATGTGAAGGTAGCCGTCGCTGCTGACCTTCTTGCCCTCACGATCCTCACACCTCCAGGAGAGTGGGGTGCGGATGTGGTATTCGGCTCGTCGCAGAGATTCGGTGTGCCGATGTATTATGGTGGTCCTTCGGCTGGTTATATCAGCTGTCGCATGGACTACAAGCGCACGCTTCCTGGGCGAATCATCGGTATTAGTAGGGATCGAATGGGGCGTGATGCCTATCGTCTGGCCCTGCAAACGCGTGAGCAGCATATTAAGCGTGAGCGCGCGACCTCCAATATCTGTACGGCACAGGCTCTGCTCGCGACGATGGCAAGCTTCTACGCAGCCTATCATGGTCCCGAAGGGCTGAAAAATATCGCTCGTCGCATCCATTCATACACAGGCTTCATCGCTGGTAAGCTCAAGGAACTCGGCTATCGCCTACGCTTCGACGACTTCTTCGATACCCTAATGGTCGAGCTGCCTCATGACGTGAGCGCGGACAAGGTACGTGAGATAGCCGAGGAGTGCCGTGTGAACTTCTATTACCCTGGCTGTGGTGATGTCGTGCTTAGCCTTGATGAGACGACACAGCCCAGCGATCTTGGTGTGCTGTGCTACATTTTTGCCACGGCAGTGGGCAAGGAGCCAAACTTCAATGACGATGTCTCTGAGGTAACGATTTATGTAAACCGTGATCTCCTGCGCACGACTCAGTTCCTCAGCTATGAGGTATTCAACAAATACCATACCGAGACCGAGATGATGCGCTATATGAAGCGCCTCGAGCGCAAGGATATTTCGCTCGCGCACTCGATGATTTCTCTCGGTTCGTGTACGATGAAGCTCAATGCAGCCAGCGAGGTGATGCCTCTGAGCAACCCCGCTTTCTGCAACGTACATCCATACGCCCCAGCCGATCAGGTGCAGGGCACGCTAGAGATGCTCGAGAATCTCAAGCAGCTCCTCGGTACGATCACAGGTCTGCCTGCCGTTTCGCTCCAGCCCAACTCTGGTGCGGCAGGCGAGTACGCTGGTCTGCGTGCTATTCGCTCCTATCACGAGGCACATGGTCAGGGACATCGAGACAAAGTGCTACTCCCTGCCTCTGCGCACGGTACCAATCCTGCCAGCGCGAGCCAGTGTGGCTACGAATGCGTGGTAGTGCGCTGTGACGACCATGGGAATGTGGACTGGGAGGACTTCATGGCAAAGAGCGAAGAGCATCGCGACGCTCTCGCTGCGATGATGATCACCTACCCCAGCACGCACGGCATCTTCGAGACGAACATCCTCGATCTCTGCAAGCGCATCCATGACTGTGGCGCCCTTGTCTATATGGACGGTGCGAATATGAATGCTCAGGTAGGGCTGACCAATCCAGGCTTCATCGGAGCTGACGTATGTCACCTCAACCTGCACAAGACCTTTGCCATCCCCCACGGTGGTGGTGGTCCCGGTAGCGGTCCTATCTGTGCTACGCGAGCTCTCGAGCCATTCCTCCCCACGCACAGCCATTGGCAGGAGGTAGGTACTACGGACAACGTTGTAGCTGCTGCGCCTCACGGCAGTGCGGGTATCGATGTGGTGAGCTACGCCTATATTCGCATGCTCGGTGCCGAAGGTCTAGAGCGCTCGACTCGCACGGCTATCCTCAGTGCGAACTATATGGCGGCTCGCCTCAAGGATACCTATGGCATCGTCTATACTGGTGCGACGGGTCGTGTAGGGCACGAACTTATCCTCGACTGCCGTCGTATGCGTGAGACGTGTGGTGTAGACGAGAGCGACATTGCCAAGCGTCTGATGGACTTCGGCTATCATGCTCCCACGCTGAGCTTCCCTGTGCACAGCACGCTGATGATCGAGCCTACAGAGAGCGAAAGCAAGGCGGAGATCGATCGCTTCCTCGACGTGATGCAGTGCATCTGGGAGGAAATCCAGGAAGTCAAGGATGGTAAGGTAGATCCTCAGGACAACGTCCTCAAGAATGCTCCTCACCCCGAATATGAGGTCGTAGCTGACGAATGGACGCACAGTTATCCTCGTAGCAAGGCAGCGTATGCCTTGCCTTACCTGCGCGAAAATAAGTTCTGGATCAATGTCGCTCGCATCGACAATGGTCTAGGTGACCGCAAGCTCATTCCTGCTTTCTGTTGCTGCATAGCGCCCTCAGCAGAATAAGCGCCTCGATCACTCCAATACAATCATTCGGCTCGGCAGTTTCCCGCGGGAAACTGCCGAGCCGAATCGCTATTCTTTAGCCCCTCAATCCTCTTCTCTCCTCCCTGCTTTAATCTCGTCAAATAGAATGATCCACTGCGCCCGAGAAAATGATAGAACTTTTCTCCGAAAATGATAGATGTTTTTGCCCAAAATGATGGTACTTTTTCTCGAAAAACATCCACCATTTTGGGCAAAAACATCTATCATTTTCGGAGGCTCGCTCCAGCCTCTTTCCCTAGCTGAACTAGAGCCTAGATGGGGGGGCTACCAATATCGCATCTCGAGATACTCCTTTAGCCCCTCGTCGAGCCGATCCATGATGGGAGCGAATAGCTTCGCTGGGTCAATGCGGATGTAGCGCTCGGGCTTATGAAGGCAGTCGCGCCAGAGATCCTCTAGCCGTTCGTGGGAGAATCGCCTTGGCACGACGAACTGATTCTCATCAGGCACGACGTGTATGTGGAGCATCTCGTCGGCTCTGAATAGCTCATCCTTGAAAGCAGAGAGCTTCTGCGGATCCCTGTGTGCGAATATCTGGCGAATGATCTGCTCTGCCCAGAGCGTCTGCCTCATCAGCTGATAAAAGGGCTCTTGGTAGTAGATGCCTGCGAGGACTTCGCCCTGTGGCTTGAGTATCTCGGAGCCTGCTATGAGATGGTCGTAGCGACTTCTGCGCGTCTCGCCCTTGCCATCACCTTCGGAGGCTTTGTCTTCTCGCTCGTACTTTTCGGTATATTTCCATTCGATAGGGATGAGCCATTGCTTGCCTGCGGTGTCACGGGCATAGACCAAAGCATCGAGAGAGGTGCAGTTCGATCCTCGGGTAGGCTGTCCCTCTCCTAACCAGTCCCCTCCGCTAACGACTTCGAAGGCGATATAGGTCTCATCCATCTCGTAGGGCAATGGTAGCACGTCTACGAATGTGATGGAGAGGCTCTTCGCGATGGCATTAATCATCGCTAGTACGAGAGCTTTGTCATAGCGAATGCCCATGAGATGATTGACGCAGGCGACCTGTGAGGATTTGAGGTTATGAGCCTGCAGGTGCCATTTGATCTGATTGCTCCTAAAATAGCCGAGAGCCTCGGCTCGGAAGTCTTGCCAGATATTGTTCGCTCGTTGCTGTAGCAGGTGCGCGTAGTGATTGTCTCGGTGCTTTGCACCTCCGAGATCTCCCCCGAACCACTCGGGTCTTTCCTTCAGAATCTTGACCTGTCGCTTCTGCTCCTGAACTTGATACTTCTGACTCACAGTCTTATTGATAAATGATGATTTACTTGGACTCATCTAAGTTAGCCTTTTTTGACGAATCCTGTGATGAGGAGGGCAATGCGGTTTCGGTATGGATGAGGCGGATGGTCTTTTTTCGTACCCTTGCAGTCTGCAATCAAAGTATAAATCAGAATTATCTAAATATATATGGCTCTTCAATGCGGTATCGTCGGTCTGCCCAACGTAGGCAAATCGACTCTATTCAACTGCCTATCCAATGCGAAAGCGCAGTCCGCCAATTTC
>JBHACZ010000067.1:0-7841 GCA_041854825.1 Porphyromonas sp.
CATCAACTTCCGCGACTGCAAGGGCTTCCCAGCTCAGGACTATTCTCAGGACATGAAGTTCTGGTGGCCCCAGAACGAAACGATTATCGCAACGCTCTACGCCTACCAGCTTACCGGTGATGAGAAGTATCTACGCATGCATCAGCAAGTCAGTGACTGGACGTACGCCCACTTCCCAGATCGGGAGCATGGTGAGTGGTTCGGTTATCTACATCGCGATGGCTCCGTGGCACAGCCTGCCAAGGGGAATATCTTCAAGGGCCCGTTCCACATCCCCCGCATGATGATCAAGGGCTATCTACTCTGCCAAGAATTGCTGGATAGCCACAGATAAATCCCGCCATGCGGACGCCACTATATCATATCCTGCCCCTCGCTCTGGTAGCTGCTCTCGGTCTTACCGCGTGCAGCAACCAGGGCGAGGGGCTTCGCTTGGAGAGCATCCCGATGGGTGAAACGCCCGCTATCGACTCGGCTTATGCCCGGGGCGTATCGGGGCATTTTGCGTTCATCTATACCTTAGGAGCGGACTCGACCTACCTCGTCATGGGCGGTGGGTGCAACTTCCCCGACCTGCCCCCGAGCCGTGGCGGTCAGAAGCGTTACTACTCGGCTATATACCGCGCACCGCTTACCGAGCAGGGCGTCGGGGCGTGGGAGCACGTGGGTGAGCTAAAACAACCGCTGGCCTATGCCGGCTCGGTCACAGTGTCTGATGAGCAGGTGCACCATCTCTTGCTCTACGGAGGAGAGACACCCCACGGAGATACATCCGAGGAAGTCTGGATGGTAGCCGATCGAAATGGGGTGCACATACCAGACATGCAGGATGTCTGCGGAGAGGTGGATTCATCGGTAGATGCCACCGATATATCCAGTATGGCAGACCTCGACTCCCTACCCAAGCACAGCGGTACGGCAGCAGTCTATCAGCCGGAGTCGGCGGGGGTGTATCTGATCGGAGGTCGGCAGGGTGGTATCCTAACGAATGCCGTGCGCTTCGGTAGTTCATTCGGTGGGTATCAGCTCGTGAAGGCCTATCCCGGTCCTCCGCGACTCAAGGTCGTAGCCTGGGCTTCTCCCACGACCGTCTATATGATCGGTAGCATCTCCAGCACCGAAGGTCGCGATACAGCCCGACTCGCTCTGGGTGCATATCGTCTGGATGCGGAGCGCAACCGGTGGATCGAGCTGGCTCTACCTACGGAGCTTCAGGGAGCAACCTTCGGAGGTGGCGCTGCCATACCGTGGGGTGCTCATGCGCATATGCTACTTGGCGGTGTCCATGCAGAAGCCTTCCTGCCGGCCGTACAGCGCGGGCAGCAAATTCGTTGGGCCAAGGAAGATGGAGATACACGCCGAGCCGATTCACTGACCCGCGAGCAGAATGCATACCTGGAGCAGCCCGTGGCTTGGTACCGCTTCAATCCCCGCGCCTGGCTATTTGACCACGACAGCGAGCGGTGGCAGCTCTGGGGCGAGCATCCCGACCTGGCACGTGCCGATGCCGTATATCTTCCCTACCGAGATGGCATTCTCGTCATAGGAGGAGAACTCAAACCCGGCGTGCGGACTACGAAAATTCAGCTAATCAGACCTAAGAAGTAGCATTGCTCAAGGTCTTCGAACTATAAACACTGTAAGAAATTACGACGATCATGGTAATTGGACATCTCAACGACTCGGCTCGCTACGAGAGCCTGCACCCTGCCTTCAAGCAGGTATTCAGCTACATCAAGGCGCACGACCTGCTCCATGCTCCGCTGGAGCGAATCGAGCTGGATGGGGATCGGCTCTTCATCAACAATGTCGAGCCAACCCTCATCTCCCAGGACAAACAGCCCCTCGAGGCACACCGCACCTACCTTGACATCCACGTTATCCTCGAGGGACAGGAGCGATTTGGCTGGCGCGATCTCGCAGACTGCGGCACGCCCAGTCGCCCATACAGCGAGGAGGATGACTACATGCTCTTTGACCTGCCGGCTACAAGCTATACAGACCTCAGTGCGGGGCAGTTCGCCATCGTGTGGCCAGAGGATGCTCATGCGCCCGTCATAGGAGAAGGCAAAGTCCGCAAGCTCATTATTAAGGCGCGCGTAGACTTCTAACGAGCGTAGCCTGCGCTCTACCGCGCGCGACGTCGCTCGCCAGGAGGGAAGGCCCTCACGTGAGTCCGCTGCATGTAGCCGCATGCAACGGAGGAGTTTGCATCATGTGCCCAGATGCAAGCATAGCATCGGATGCTCTACTCGCCGAGATCAACATCATGGATCATGTCCTCCAGGAAGAGTACAAGGACCGTCAATATCAAGCTACTGACATCGCCCGCATTTGAGGCACGTAGTGTAATTCGCCTATGATCCCAAACTCACACGCTACGCTGTGCTCTACGCGACTCATCAACCATAGGCGAGTTTCGAGTGCGGCAATATTATTATTGTGCTATAACGTGAGGGAAGCAGGCGTGGAGCACTCCGCTTCGAGCGACAATAACAGACTCTGATTCCTCATATAGATGCGACCGCGTGCAGCTACCGTTGATAGGTAGTCGCACGCGGTGTCTTCCTAAGAGAGTGAGGAGTCGGCGTACGCCCTCTGTTTTGTGGGATAAAGTGGTATCTTTGCCTGCGTAGACCAGGGAAGGGACATTCCCATTTAGCATAGCATGTTAGAATGAAGTCGATAGACAATATTAAACGTCCCGTGGAGGGAGAAGTGGCACAGTTTCATCAGCGTTTCGAGGAAGTGCTGATGTCCCGAAGCCGGTGGCTCTCTCAAGCCGTCGAACACCTGTCCCACTCCACAGGTAAGATGGTTCGTCCCGTCTTGACAACGTTAGTCGCAGGAATGCTCCGCGGCAACGTGACCGACAAAGCTGTCACGGCGGCCATACTCCTGGAACTCATCCATACGGCTACTCTCATCCACGATGATGTAATCGACGAAGCTCGCCTACGGCGTGGACGCCCTACCCTCGGAGCCCTTTATGACAATCGAGTAGCGGTCTTGATGGGAGACTTCATCCTCTCTTCCGCATTGATTGGAGCCATTGAGACACAAGACCTGCGCATCATCGGGATTGTATCACGCATCGGTCGAGAACTGACAGAAGGCGAAATTCGTCAATACGAGACAGCCGATCAAGTACTCCTAAACGAGGACATCTATATGGAAGTCATCCGCCAAAAGACCGCGGTGCTCTTTCGTAGCTGTGCTGAAGTGGCGGCTATCGCAAGCGAGGCTTCAGAGTCAGACATTCATGATCTGGGGCAGTGCGCAGAGCTCCTTGGCCTGGCATTTCAGATCCGTGACGATATATTCGACTATCACAGTGAAGATGTCGGTAAGCCGACTGGTAATGACCTTCGAGAAGGAAAAGTTACCCTCCCCCTCCTACACGTTCTCATTGAGGATGGTGGACGTACTCCAGAGGGAAATAAGTGCTTGACATTACTTAGAGAAAAGCAATTGAACGAAACAGAGATTTCCTTCCTAATCTCCTTTGCCATAGAGCGCGGTGGCATTTCCTATGCCGAGCAGGAAATGATCTCCCTGGTACAGAAGGCCAAGGCCATCCTCCTGCGCTATCCCGAGAGCATCTACCGCTCATCGCTCTTGGATCTAGCAGACTACATCATCGGACGTACTGTATAGCCCTATTAATCACTTCGATATGGCATACCGCAGGCCTCTTTCCCCAACCCAGAGCATCATTATCGCTGTTCTCTGGGGCTTTTTCGTCTTTGTATATCTGTATTATCAGCCTCTCAATTGGGGAAATACCTTGCTCCTCTTGGGGTCTGCCCTATTTGTGTTCTATCCCATCATCAAAAGCCTACGCGAGCGTCAGAAGTAGACAGATTATCACCTCAACGCAAGGAGACATATAGCACTGATGTAAAATAAGTGCAAAATATATACCTTTGCGGACCGGAGATCACGGAAGTATGGATATTAGGGTTCTACAATTAGGGAAGTTTCACCCAATCAAAGGCGGAGTGGAGAAGGTGATGTACGCCTTCATGCTCGGGCTCGGCCAACGTAAGATTTACTGTGACATGCTCTGTGCATCGGACGATGACGAAGTCGGAGAGACAGAACTTACCCCCTACTGCCGACTATACAAGACACACACTGTCAGCAAGCTGTCGGCCACGACACTATCCCCCCAGATGATTTCGACCTTGAGGCGTATCTGTCACCAGTACGATCTCATACACGTACATCACCCAGATCCAATGGCCGCGCTCGCGCTCATGCTCTCTGGATATAGAGGAAAAGTTGTGCTCCACTGGCATAGCGATATCCTCAAACAGAAAATACTCTTTCAACTCTATCGACCACTGCAGAAGTGGTTGATACGCAGGGCAGACCTTATCCTGGGAACTTCCCCGATTTACGTAGCCGAGTCTCCTGCCCTGCGCCGAGTACAGCATAAGGTCAGTTATCTTCCCATCGGCGTGCGCCAAAGATGCGCCGAAGAGCATCTCATTACCATGATACGCAACAAGTATCCAGGCAAGAAGATCGTATATTCCATGGGACGGCTCGTTGAATACAAGGGGTATGAATACCTCATAGAAGCCGCTACCCTACTGCCTGAGGACTATGTGATATTGATTGGAGGGAGCGGTCCGCTCAAAGGTGACCTACAACAAGCCGTAAAAAGCTATTTACTCTCGCACAAGGTTCATTTTCTTGGCTATGTACCTCGTGAATTAGAAGCCGCCTATTATGGGGCAGCAGATGTATTCTGTCTCAGCTCCGTACTAAAAACAGAAGCCTATGCCATCGTACAGGTCGAGGCCATGAGCGTAGGTTGTCCGATCGTCGCCACTAACATCCCTGGCTCAGGGGTTTCCTGGGTTAATCAGCACGGAGTGTCCGGTCTCAATGTCTCCCCACGCTCATCTCGGGAACTGGCAGAAGCTATCCGGCAGATTTGTGAGCATCCGGAGCTACACGAACGGTACAGTCAAGGAGCCCTTCACCGCTACAAAAAGAATTTCACACTTGAAGCCATGACTGATGGACTCATAGACATCTACAAACAGCTCACCTCTCCTGAATACGCATTAATATAAGACTTCGAATACAGATTATGATAAAGAGGATTTTCGATTTCTTCTTGGCTCTTGGCTCTCTGATCTTATTCAGCCCTGTTATGCTTGTGATATACATAGCCATCAAGCGAGAAGACCCAGACGGAGATGCCATATACAGACAAGAGCGTATAGGGCTGGGAGGAAGACCTTTCACCCTATATAAATTTCGCTCCATGCGTATGGATGCCGAGCGCTTAGGGACTCCACAATTGTTCGCAGGAGATAAAGATTCTCGCCTTACCAAAGTCGGAGCTTTCATCCGCGCGCATCACCTTGATGAATTCCCTCAATTGTGGAATGTTCTCAAAGGAGAAATGAGCTTTGTCGGTCCACGCCCAGAACGCAAGTTCTACATAGATCAAATCATGCAGCATAATCCAGCCTATGAGCAGCTCTATGCCCTTCGCCCTGGTCTATTCTCCTACGCGACGCTTTACAATGGGTACACCGACACCATGGAAAAGATGCTCCGCCGTTTGGACTATGACCTCCAATACCTAAACGATCGGTCCTTCTGGGTCGATCTCAGAATTATCTATCTCACATCTATTTCCATTATCTTTGGAAAAAAATTTTAACTGACAACATATTTGAGAAACTCTATGCTCTCCCTTGTTATGAAAAGAAATATCGTTCAAATCGGGGCAACACTCCTCTCTATACTCTTCATCCTCGTTAGCTGTGGCTCCCCCAAGCGATACGCGTATATGCAGGATGTAGAGATTGCCAAACAGTATGTTGTAGCACATGATACGAAAACCCAACTCACCTCAGGAGATCGCATCGCGATCTCTGTGGCAAGTAGCTATCCAGAGTTAGTCCGTCCTTTCAATGGCGAAGGGTTCAGTTCCACCATCCCAGGCATGCAGGCAGCCGTACAGGCAACACAAAGCAATGACGGGGCAAACGAAACCCGCGAGCTTCGCAACTATGGCTATCAAGTAGATAGTGCTGGAGAAATTGATTTCCCCCAACTTGGAAAGTTACGAGTTGCGGGATTGACCTTAGAACAGGTTCAGACGCAGATAGAGCAACGTCTCATCCAGAGCAAAATGGTTCCCGATGCTCGGGTAAATGCGATATTGGTGAACTTCCAAATCTACTTACTCGGAGCTCTCAACTTGGACAATTCGCTTAGCAATAGTTCGTCGCTCTTGTCCCAAGGAAGTGCCTTCTCAAGACTGACCGGAAGCACTGCGGGCGTCCTACGCATATACGATCGGGAGAGAATTAATATCCTGGAAGCACTTGCCTATACGGGAGACCTACCCATCAATGCTAACATAGAGAAAGTCAACGTCATTCGTCGAGAAGGAGATAGGTTCGTCACGCATCGCATCAATATGAAGCAAACGAACGAAATCTTCAATTCCCCGGCATTCTATCTCAAGCAGAATGATATTATTTATGTCGAGCCGCTGTACCGTAAGGATGAATTTGAATCCATCAATAGGGTCATGCAGGTATCAAGCTTTATCATGACAGGAATTACCTCTGTCGCCACCTTGATTCTCCTCTACAGCAGGCTATAGACACACGTAAAATTATGCAGACGAATCATACTGAAGCACGGCGATCTACAGCTACGGCACCAGCATCTCTCGTAGCAGACATCAATCTGTTTGACGTCTTTTGGTATCTGCTAAGATACTGGAAATGGTTTATGTTCTCTATACTCCTTTGTTGTGGAGGGCTCTATTACAAGAACGCCAAGCAGCCGTATACATATCAGAGCGTTGTGAGCGTCATGGTGCGAGATAACTCTCAACGTACATCAATAGACTTAGATTTAAGTATCACTGGACGACGTACGGCTCGCACCAATGTAGAAAACGAACGTCTCCAATTACAGTCTAGAGTCGTCATCGCAGATGCTATCCGGACGACCAACATTCAAGTTGCCTACCAGGTAAAAGAGGGGCTACGACCCGTCGAACTATACAATCAAGCTCCTGTCCAGATTCGATTCATAGACTCTCTTGATACACATCAAACCTTTGATATAGCCTACAAGGATGCTACGGTCGTTACCCTATATGAACCCGAGTCTGATGAGGGAGTAACAGTCCCCGTTGGGGAAATTATCGAGTACGGAGGTAGCCGATTCGTTATTACTCCTGGGAAGGGGTACCACGAACCGTGGAAATACGACCGCATCCAAATCCAACGTATGTCCGTTATGGACCTGGCCGCTGCATATCAAGGACGGCTCACCATCGATCAACCAGAAGGTCGCGCGACGGTGCTGGAACTCAGTATTACTGACAACAACAAGCAAAAAGCAACCGACTTCCTCAACGCGCTGGTTGATTCCTACAACAAAGAGACCAACAGCATTCGTAAACAAATTGCGATCAATACAGACAACTTCATCAACGAACGAATCGCAAGCCTAAGCGAGGAGTTAGCTCAGATCTCCATCTCTGTAGATAGCTTTCAGCGGCGTAACCAATACATTGACCCAACTTCCGTTATCTCCAGCTACGCAACCGAGGCGCAAAAAAATCGAGATCAAGTCATCGAACTCGAAGCTCAGAAGCGGCTCGTGTCTTACATGATGAGCTTCGTCACCAATCCAGCCAAGAGCGAAGACATGATACCCGTGAACATCGGACTGAATATCCCAAGTCTGGACGCTCAGATTACGCTATATAACAGCATCAAGCCCGAACGTGATCGCTGGTTGGAGAATACAGGCGGTGTCACAGATCACCCCATGGTGCAGAAGTACAA
>JBHACZ010000068.1:0-13019 GCA_041854825.1 Porphyromonas sp.
ACACAGAGTTATCCCGACTTAAGCTTTATCGCTGGGGTGACTTACTGTAAGTCGCCCGCGGGACTTACTGTAAGTCCCATCGACGACTTAACTTGAAGCCCAAAAGAACAAAAGAAGATCCCAGGCGACCGAGAGGATTCGGTACACCTGGGATCGTTCGTTTGTATGACTTGGGTTAGGCGAGAGACGCCTACAGTTAGTCTGAATTAGATAGCGAGCATCGTCAGCACCACTACGAGAAGCGTCGTGATAGCATACAGCTCTGGGAACACAGCCATCACCATCGTACCACCGAACACATTGTGCCCGCCACCGATAGCCTGGATACCTGAGGCACATACCTGAGCCTGACGATAGGCTGAATAAAGACCTACTACACCAAGAGCAAGTCCGCAGGCGAAGATAGACCAAGCGTAAGCTGGTGTGAGGGTTCCCGCTTCGATGAGGCGACTGATCGCACCGCTCGTGAGGAAGTAACCCACGAAGCCGTACAGACCCTGCGAACTAGGAAGAGCCGAGAGACCGATGTACTGCCCGAGCGCATCGGGATTCTTCTTGAGTGCTCCTACGACAGCATTACCGCAGATCGTTACACCGACCACACTACCGATACCCGTGAGGCTGACCATGAGCGCCAGACCTAGGTAAGACAACATTTCGTTCATACTGAAATTCTATTAGTTAGTTTATCGTTATTTTATTCCTTAGACAGAGGGTTATAGGGCTTACCACCCCCCTCAAATTCACTATTCTTGTAGTACTCCACGAAGGTCAGACGTAGTGGATGTACGAATGCCCCGATGAGTGCGATGGCAATGTTGATACCGTGCCCTGCGAGCAGGATAATGAGCACCACAGGGATACGGATGAAGATATTCAGCCCCTCGGTCTGCTCTATCGCAAGGGTATTGAACACCCCACCGAGGATCGCCCCCGTCAGACCGATGGCGAAGAGACGAATGTAGGAGAGCGTATCTCCCAGCATCCCCGAGGCGACATTATACGCTGTCCAGAGACCAGAGCCTACGTTGAGCAGAGGATTCTTGCCAGGCGTATTGTAGAGGAATGCCACGAGGACGGACACCCCGACGATGCCATAGAGGATATACTCCACCGACTGGGGCAAAGCGATATCCGCAGCAGGCAAGCCGTACATAGCGATCAACCCAAGCAGGATGATCAGCCACGCCATAGGAGCCAGGGCATACTTGATACCACGCTGTACCTTGGTCTTGTAGGCAGCCACGCCCTTGGCAAAGAGGATCTGTACCAGCCCGATGATCACAGAGAAGATCATCAGGTTGTCCTGGCTAAAGAGGTACTCCTTGTCCATCGCATAGCCGAGCGTAACCCCGAAAAGCGAACCCGTAGCCATCCCCACGACGAAGGCGGCACCACCGAGCCATTGTAGAAGCCGATGAATAGAGGTATCTTCACCCTCCTTCGCTCTGAAACGGAAGTAGGTCGCTGCAATGAGCAATATCAGACCATAGCCCGCATCCCCGAGGCATAGCCCGAAGAAAAGCATAAAGAAGGGAGCGAAAAGAACTGTCTGGTCGATCTCACTATAGTTCGGGAGCGAGAACATCCGCGTGATAGGCTCGAAAAGGCGCGAGAAGCTACCATTGCGCAGCGCAATGGGGACATTGTCCTCATCCTCGATCTCACTCTGGCGATAGTAAAAGCCAGTAGAGCCCAACGCCTGCTCCATCTCCTCAGCTCGTCGCTCAGGTACCCAGCCCTCTAGGAAGACCAAAGTATCCGACGCCTGAGGCACAGCCTGCAGGCGTGCAGCGCCGAAAGAGTATTGGGTAGCGAGTGCTCGGTCGTGCTCGTCGATCGCTGTGAGCCACTGAGGGATCGCACGATCTATGCTGGTCATTAGGCGGGAGAGCTCGATCGTGGTCGCTGTACACTCCTGCTCTACCTCAGCGACGGTACGCTCCGGAGCAGTATGTCGCTCAGCATCGGGAGCACTAGCACTGCCCTCTGCCTCGACACGTACGAAGTACTGCACCATCCCTGCACGAGATACAGCGACAGCATCATTCTGCTCCGCATACTCGTCCGTGAAAGCCTGAGCATTCATCGTATAGTAGCCTAAGCGATAGCCTGCACTGCGCAGACGCTCTACGAGACTGAGATCATAGTCTCCCCATGGAGCGAGCGCCTGTGCCTGCTCACGCTGAGCACGAAGCTCCGCCTGGAGCTCATCGTAGCGAGCTAATGCCGCTACGGCTGAAGCTACATCTCCTGCGAGAGGCTCGATATCTGACTCTGTACCCTCAGAGAGAGGAGTACTAGAGACCATACCACGCAGTCGTCTAGACAGATTAGCCAGCTCGACGCGCTCGCCCTGCAGATCCTGCAGATCTTTCGCCTCGCGGGGATTGACCCGCTCGGCTATATGTACTACTCCCACATCCTGCACCGTGCGGAGGAAATCCTCATATTCACGGTGATAGATGAGATAGGAGTACTTGCGCATTTTCTCTATCATACCTCGCTATCGTCTAGGGATTGGGCACGCCGCTCAAGGTTGGCGCGCATGATTTTCTGCGAACTCTTGGACAGACTCTCCTCGTCCTCTAGGAAACGCTTGATCTTGCGAATAGCATCCTGGTAGCCGGGGATCTGAACTTTCTCGAAGAGGTTCACCTTCTGGGTTGTCTTCTTGCGGGCATACTCGAGGAACTCCATCTTGAGCCGAGTAAACTCCGCCTGAATGCCCGTCGTCGCTAGAGTCCGCAGGAGATCTATCCCCTCGGCATACCACGACGGAGCGTTGAAGACACTAAAAGGCTTCACCTCATAGTGGATCTCATCCAGCACGGGCAGGACGACGCCCGCTACCTTGCGCACAGAGAGGTCTACACGGCTGACGCTCACGAGATCAGGACGAAACTCGTCCCACAGGCTGACCATACTCTGGTAGCTCTGGATCTGTCGCTCGAGCTCTGCCTCTAGCTCCTCAGCCTCACGCTTGGCCTGCTTGACCTGCTGACGCAGGGCGCTCTCCTTGCTCTTGATCGTGGGCAAGGTGCGTACGCGCATCTTGAGGGCTTTCTCTTGTTGCTGGAGAGAAGTCTTGTTGTACTGAAACTTAATAGCCATATCGCTTACTACGATCGGTGAATAAGATGGATATGCCTACTTGTCGTCCCCTACCCAATAGGTGTCTACGAGAGATTGCTTGATATTAACCTCTGATGGGCGGAAGTAACGACCGAAAAGCTTCCACGCCGTGTCTAGCATCTCCTCGGTGTCTACATTGACATCGATAGCTAGGAGCTGGCGTGAGTAGTCGGCTGCGAAGCTGAGTGTACGCTCGTCGTAGTCGGAGAGGTCGAAGCCATTCTCCATCTTGGTCTGAGCGCCCGCAGCGTCTGAGAAGAGGCGTACGGCAGCATTCATCACCTGTGGATGGTCTTCGCGGGTCTTCTTACCGATCACGAGCTGCTTGAGACGGCTGAGTGAGCGGAAGGGATCGACGATTACTTTACCTACCGAGCTATCGCGACGGAGGTAGAGCTGACCCTCGGTGATATATCCGGTGTTGTCTGGTACAGCGTGGGTGATATCTCCTCCCGAGAGTGTCGTGACGGCGATGATGGTGATCGAGCCACCGTCAGGGAACTGTACCGCCTTCTCATAGATCTTCGCCAGGTCGCTATAGAGCGAACCAGGCATAGAGTCCTTGGATGGGATCTGGTCCATACGGTTAGACACGATAGCCAGAGCGTCGGCATAGTTCGTCATGTCCGTCAGCAGGACGAGAACCTTCTCACCCTTCTCCACAGCGAAGTATTCTGCCGCCGTCAGAGACATATCGGGAATGAGCAATCGCTCTACCGATGGATCCTCAGTCGTATTGATAAAGCTGATGATGCGGTCTAGCGCACCGGCGTTGCTGAAGGTGTTTTTGAAGAATAGGTAGTCGTCATTGGTCATACCCATACCACCGAGGATGATCTTATCACTCTTGGCTCGGAGGGCAACCATCGCCATTACCTCATTGAAGGGCTGGTCGGGGTCGGCAAAGAAGGGGATCTTCTGCCCCGTCACGAGCGTATTGTTGAGGTCAATACCTGCGATACCAGTGGCGATAAGCTCCGAGGGCTGCTCACGACGCACGGGATTAACCGATGGACCGCCGATCTCTCTCTCCTCCCCTTCTACTGGCGCACCGCCATCGATGGGGTCTCCGTAGGCGTTGAAGAAGCGACCTACGAGCTGATCACCTACCTTGAGGCTAGGAGCTTTGCCTAGGAACACCACCTCGGCATCCGTAGGGATACCTTCAGTACCTCCATAGACCTGCAGGGTTACTTCCTCGCCCATAATGCGTACGACCTGAGCGAGTCTGCCATTGATCGTAGCGAGCTCTTCATTACCTACGCCTGTAGCACGGAGCATACAGGTAGCCTTGGTAATGTTCGATATCTTGGTATATATCTTCTGAAATGCTTTTGCTGCCATAGGTATATTATTTAGCGCGCTCACCTACTAGGGCAAGCATATTCTTCTCGTGCTGAGTGAAGGTCTCACTGGGCCACTCGCTATAGTTCATCTGCTTGAAGGCGTTGATCACTTCCTTGAAATAACCACCGACCTCTGCGAAGCCCTCGAACTGGAAGTCCGTCTCACATAGACGCATCACGTGATCCGTCATATACTGCTGACGCTCTAGCGAGGAGTTGCAGTCAATGCTATCGAATGCATCCTGCTGTAGGAGGACGAAGTCGATCAGTTCGCTCTTCCAGAACGTTACGTGATACTCCAGAGGTACACCATCATCCCCGAGGATATTGATCTGCTCAGCGATCTCCTTACCCTGGATGAGACGACGCTTCATCTCATTGACCTTCTCGATCCATCCCGCACCGATACGCTCGGTGATGTACTGACGAAACTCGGGGTACTCGAGATACTTGGAGTAGCTGTCGATGGGGTTCACCGCAGGATAACGCTTGCGGTCGGCGCGCTCCTGTTCTAGGGCGTAGAAGCATCGAGCCACCTTCTTCGTATTCTCCGTTACAGGCTCCTTGAGGTTACCCCCTGCAGGCGACACGGTACCGATGAAGGTTACCGAGCCTGTCGCTCCATTATTAAGATAGACGAAGCCCGCACGAGCGTAGAAGTTCGCCACGATAGCCGAAAGGTCCATAGGGAAAGCGTCAGGACCAGGGAGCTCCTCGAGGCGGTTCGACATCTCACGCAGAGCCTGTGCCCAGCGACTCGTAGAGTCTGCCATGAGCATCACCTTGAGTCCCATCGAGCGATAGTACTCAGCGATGGTCATAGCCGTATATACCGAGGCTTCACGAGCTGCCACAGGCATATTGGACGTATTGGCAATGATGATCGTACGCTCCATCAGATGGCGACCCGTGTGGGGGTCGATCAGCTCAGGGAACTCCTTAAACACCTCCACGACCTCATTGGCACGTTCACCGCAGGCTGCGATGATCACGATATCTGCCTCCGCCTGCTTACTAATAGCGTGCTGAAGCACCGTCTTGCCCGTGCCGAAGGGACCAGGGATGAAGCCCGTACCGCCCTCCACAATAGGATTGAGCGTATCGATGACACGTACACCCGTCTCTAGCAGACGTGATGGGCGAGGCTTCTCACTGTAGCAGGTGATAGCGCGCTTGACGGGCCACTTCTGCTCCATCGTCACCTCGACATCCTTGCCTTCGCTATCGGTAAGGACTGCGATCTTGTCCTTGACCGTATATTGCCCTGCACTAGCAAGGGACTTGATGGTATAGAATCCCTCGAGAACGAAGGGCACCATGATCTTGTGTGGCTGATAGTTTTCATCCACCTGACCGAGCCAGCTACCTGCCTCGACTCTGTCGCCGACCTGCGCTAGTGGCTCGAAGTCCCACAGCTTACCCTCGTCCAGGGGATAAGTATAGGAACCACGCTGGAGGAATACGCCCTCCATCTTGTCCAGGTCATTCTGCAGACCGTCATAATTCTTGGAGAGCATCCCAGGGCCGAGCGTTACCTCTAGCATGTGCCCCTCAAACTCTGCCACGTCTCCGATACGCATCCCACGCGTAGACTCGAAGACCTGCGCATAGGCATTCTTGCCCGAGACCTTAATGACCTCACTCATTAGGCGCGTACCGCCTACGGTGATATAGCATATTTCGTTCTGTGCTACGGGTCCGTCCACCTCGATGGTCACGAGGTTGGAGACGATTCCCTTGACTATACCTTTTGTAGCCATATTTATTCTAGTATTGTGGTGTAAGCCTCTAGCGCTTACTCGTATTCTTCTTAAACTCCTCCAGCGAAGCGTTGCTCTCGCGCTTGAGACCATAGACTATCTCGCGGAAGACCTTCTGCCCCGTCTCCTCGTCTAGGCTAAGCCAGCGCTCGATGATGCCGAGACGTATATAATAGGTCAGCAGGCTCTCGATGTCGAACGTCATCGCGAAAGTCTCCTCCTCCAGCCACTGCCAGCGGAGGTTGTCGATCATGCGCTCACGGCGTGTAATATCCTTCTCCTCGGCGATCTGAACCATCTGACCGATCAGAGGCACCTCGTCTGCGAGGTCGAAGTCACGCGCACGGCTCGTGCGTAGACGCTCCTCGATATTTCCCTCGCCTACGATATATAGTGAGACATCCCAGCCAAGGCGTCGGCAGGTATGAACCGCAAGGACATTGCGCAGGGTCTGATTGAACCTAAACCAAGCTCCAAGGAAAGCATTGCGTGAACAACTTGCCGCTCCGTAATACAACTCAGAGAGTCTGTCCTCCAGTGATAGCATTGGGCGGGGCGTCTTGTCTTCGTCCGCAGGATCTATGGCGTCACCCTCCTCACGTGGAGCAGCGAACAGCTCATTGATGAAGCGAACCATATAGTTAGGTAGCTCCTCCACTCGGCGCACTGGACGACCACGGCGTGCCATGCGTGCGAGCTTGCGCAGTAGTGCCACTGGTAGCGTCGTCTCATGCTCTAGAGCGGTAGCGACCTCTGCATCTTGCTCGGCAGCTTCCTCCTCATCCTGGTCTAGATCGGACGGCTCTAGGTGTCCGCCCTCACAGAGCTGGAGCAGAGCCCTATTGGCTGTCTCTAAGCGAAGCCACTCTAGGAGCTCTCTATCTTTGCTCGAGAGCTCCTCAAGCACATCTAGATAGTACTCCTCCTGCGTCTGTGGCAGACGTTGAGTATCTATCGATAGCTCGACAAGCCCTGAAGCAAATCCATAATATTTGGACATAGTGCGATATTAGGGTATAAACAATCTCTTCCTCTCCTACCCTAGAATAACTGCTGAGCCAGCTGTGGACGCAGGAAGCTCTTGAATAGCTCTAGGAACTCCGCCTCACCGATCTGAATCTTGAAACTTCCATCGGCAGGACGGATCACGAAGTCCGTAGGACGACCCGAGACACTCGTGATCTGCACGCCACGCTCCAGCATTTCCTTGGCATTCGCCGCGAAATACGTACGGAGCGCATCTGCCTCTGCCGTCTGTATCTCTACACCACGCTCTACATCGAAGCCACGCACCAGCTCCAGGATAAGGCGCTGCATGAAGGCAGGGTCCACCACGGCAGCCTTCACATTGTCCGAGACGATATCACCCGTGAGGCGCTCGATGACACTAGCACGTACACTCTCTGTGAGCTGGCTTGCGTAGAGGCGCAGTTCGCTCTGAGTATTACTTTTGATCTCCTCAGCCGAGCGCTGTGCTAGGCGAATGGTTTCTTCTGCCTCAGCCTTAGCACGAGCCTCCAGTTCGGCGGCACGAGCCGTCGCCTCGGCGATAATGCGTTCAGCCTCGGCATTACCACGCTGTACGCCCTCACTATAGACCTTCTCTGTTAGTTCCTGAATCTTAGAGTCCATATTGTTATAGTTGTATCTTAATCTGATTCTGTTGTTTTGTCTTTCTCTACCCTGCTGGCAGGGCGGTCTGCGTGCCACACCAAGCCACGAACCATTCCCCTGGCGCGCTCGCCTGGGCTGGTTCGAGCCGTTTAGATTGTCGCACCTAATCTCAATGCGCTCCCTGCAAAGGTAGGGAATTCATTCTTTATATCCCACCCATTTTTCACGCATTTAGAGAAATTATTTCACCTCCTCGGGGGACACCTCTCCCATATCCAACCACCTCGAGGGATATATCTATAACGAAACGTGGACAGCCACCCCGCATCTACTTATAGAAAGCTCCCACATCCTCCAGCACATTCCGAAAGTCTACCTCCCCTATCTTCGTTTGCCCCCTCCCCTACACCACTTATCGTCTAGCATTTTTCCCAAAACCAAGGCTCTATTTCCTGCGAATCTCCTAGGACATTTCCCCATAAGCCCCATCCGAAACTATAAATCAAGTACTATATTTATATAAGTAAAGTACTATACTCATATAAACATAGTACTATATTCGTACGAATACAGTACTATACTTTTAATCATCAATGGGAGTAGTAGAGAAAAGGAGCTAGCATTCAGCGAAATATACTAGCACTTTAGGACTCTGCTATAGGAAGACATTAGGCAGGCAAAGGATCGACAGGGGAAAAGGTCTTGGAGATAGGATAATAAATCCCCTAGCAGTGGACAATGAAGAAGCCACCCGAGGAAGCGCAAGGCTATCCTCGGGTGGCTATTGGGATGGGCGATAGCACCACGGGCGGGCTATCGATAGAGGGGGCAGATTACTTCTGCTGCTCGAGCTTGAGCGTCACGGTTGGCTGGTCGCAGATCTCGGGCGTACCGAAGTACTGGATAGGACCGGGATAAACGTACGCAGTCTCTACAGCCCACTCATCACGCTTGCTAGCGAAGTACTGGAAGGGCTTGCCATCGAGCTTCACGAGAGCCTTCTGGATCACAGGCTTCATAGCACCGTGACGACGCTCCATATTCATCATCATCGTCGTGGGGATACCACCAGCGATCCACTCTTCGGCAGGAGCCGTGAGGTTCTGCACCGAGCTCATGTAGCCCGTTACACCAGAGCTGATGAGGCAAGCAGCCGTACGACCGAGAGCGTAGCAGTAGTCTGCATCGAAGTTTGATGGCATAGCGCAGCGACCTTCGTAGCCGAAGAAGTGCGTGAGGGCAGAGAACTTGCCCGTGTACTTGCCATCCTTCTTCCACTGGGCGAGCTTACCAGCCACCATTTCGGCAAGAAGCTTCTCCGTCTCGATGAGCGACACCTGTACGTTGCCGTGTGGGTCGCGGTCGAGCGTGAGTTGACGTGCTACCGTAGCGGGAAGGCTAGCGTAGAGCGCAGAGTTGTCAGCAGAGAGCTTGCTGATAATGAAAGCACGCTGCTCCTCGGTAGCTACCGCACGGAACTCGTCCTCGTGGTGTGCGAGGAAGTCATTGAGCTCTGCGATCAGAGCCTTGAAGGCTGGGATGAACTCGATGAGACCCTCGGGGATGAGGACAGTACCGAAGTTGTTGCCAGCAGCAGCACGCTTAGCCACGACCTCAGCGATAGAAGTCACGACATTGTCGAGGGTGAGGTTCTTAGCCTCTACTTCTTCGCTCACGATAGCTACGTTGGGCTGTACCTGGAGAGCGCACTCGAGGGCGATGTGAGACGCAGAGCGACCCATCAGCTTGATGAAGTGCCAGTACTTGCGAGCAGAGTTACAGTCGCGCTGGATGTTACCGATTACTTCACTATAGACCTTCGTCGCCGTGTCGAAACCGAATGAGGTCTCGATCTGCTCATTCTTGAGGTCACCGTCGATGGTCTTGGGGCAACCAATGACCTGAACGGCTTCACCTTTCGCCTTGTAGTACTCAGCCAGGACGGCAGCGTTGGTATTGGAGTCATCACCACCGATGATCACGATAGCATCGATAGCAAGCTTCTTGATGATCTCGAGACCCTTGTCATACTGCTCCACCTCTTCGAGCTTGGTACGACCAGATCCGATGATGTCGAAGCCACCCGTATTGCGATATTCATCGATGATCTCGGGAGTAAGCTCCATATAGTTGTGCTTGACGAGACCATCAGGACCCATGAGGAAGCCATATACGCGACCTGCGGGGTTGATCGCCTTCACACCGTCGAAGATACCAGCGATCACGTTGTGACCACCTGGAGCCTGACCACCAGAGAGGATCACACCTACATTGATAGCCTTAGCCTTAGCATCAGCAGCGGCATCAGCTGGTGCGAAAGTCAGCTTGGGCAGACCATAGGTATTGGGGAATAGCTCCTTGATAGCTTCCTGATCACTAACGCTCTGTGTAGCTTCGCCTAGGACGGCCTTGACCGCACCACGAAGCGCCTTAGGAAGCTTAGGGCTGTACTGCCCACGAGCTACCTGCAATGCACTTTTGCTCATCGTTTTTGTCTTTGTATTTTGTTGCTGTTAAACTAATTCTCCTGCAAATATCGTAATAATTCCCGATATAATAAGCGCATCCCCCCCTGCCTTCTAACGAAGCCAGGGAGGGATGACATGCCATGATAAAACTATCCCTTCTTCCAGGGTGGCTCACCGAATAGGATTAGAGATAGATACTTATTCATCTTGACTAGACAGATGACAAGGAGCGTCGGGATCAGTGTGATGATCGTCCCAATGCTCATGATCGTCAGTTCCCAGCCAATGAGTAATTCCCTGCGATCAATCCCCTCGAGGAATGCTCGCACCCACATCCCATCGGGCAAGAAAAAGTAATGGACGAGATAGATCGGCAGAGAGATCTTACCGAGGAAAATGAGTCGATCCAGCCAAGTATTACTAGAGAGAGAGTTCTGACGGCTTCTGACATAATCGACAACTTGAATCGCTAGACCATAGCTAAAGATCAAAAGCAACAGCGTCATCACCCTAGAATTCTCTAAAACCTGAAAACCTAAATCAAACTCCAGATACAGCAGTGCACCATAAGCGAGTAAGCACGAAGCAACAATCCAGTCCTTACGGAAAAACCTATCCCAAGAAGGGTACTTGCCGACAAAATAGCCTAGGACAAAATATGGATAGAGCCAAGTTAGATTGCGAAATAAGCCGTTGACGATATTGAGCCCTACATACCTAAACATAGCCCCCTGTATGATATAGAGGACACCTATAGATAGCACGATCCACAAACTATCGAAGACTGGTTTGCGCTGTGCAAATAGAAGTCGCGATGTATAACGAAAGGCATAAAACAAGAGGAACATACAGAAGAGAGCTCCCGTGAACCAATACTCCTCCATACACATCTTAATAGAGATCATCGGAGAGAATCCCCGTTTAATCCAACCAAGGAGAGCTGGAAATATAAGCAGCGGCAATAGCAACCGAATAACCTTCGACTGCCAGTACCTGCGAACGCTCTCTAGAGATGTCTTGATGGGGTGAGTTGCGAAGTAACCTGAGCAAAAGACAAACAAAGGCATGTGTAAATCCTCGATGACCTTATATGGCAGTATCGAGGGCTGCTCTATAGAGAAGTAAATAATATGCCCCATGACCACGAGGAGGATCGCGACACCGCGCAAAAGATCAAAATGCTCTAGACGGTTTGTTTGCATAGGTTCAGTATTTGAATGGGGGTCTACCTTGGGGAGGTAGACCCCCATGGATGATATTCGGAGCAGGACTACTTGAGCAGGCGAAGGTTGTGTCCCATACGCTCTTTCTTGGTGCGCATGTAGGCGACGTTATGCTCATTGGGTTCTACCTCGATGGGGACGATCTCGGCGACTTCGAGACCGAAGGCTTCGAGACCTACACGCTTGATGGGGTTATTGGTCATCAGCTTCATGCGTGTAACCCCTAGCTCACGGAGCATCTGAGCGCCTACGCCGTAGTCACGTTCATCGGCATTGTGCCCGAGATGGAGGTTGGCATCGACGGTGTCGAGACCATTCTCCTGGAGCTTGTACGCCTTGATTTTCTCCATCAGGCCGATGCCACGACCTTCCTGATTGAGATAGATAATGACTCCACGCCCTTCCTTCTGAATGAGCTCCATAGCACGGTGGAGCTGCTCTCCACATTCGCAGCGTTGAGAACCGAAAATATCCCCTGTCACACAGCTAGAGTGAACGCGCACCAGCACGTCCTCTCCCGACCTGATGTCTCCACAGAAAAGTGCAACGTGCTCCAGCCCATTGCTGGACTGACGGAAGGGGATGAGCCGGAAATCTCCGAAAGCCGTAGGCATACTTACCTCCTCTCCGCGCTCTACGACACTCTCGGTGCGTAGGCGATAGGCGATGAGATCCTTGATGCTGACGAGCTTCATGTTCCACTTCTTGGCGACTTCGTACAGCTCGGGCAGACGTGCCATCGTGCCATCCTCATTGATGATCTCGATAAGCGCTGCCACAGGCTGTAGCCCTGCCAGACGAGCTAGATCGACCCCTGCCTCAGTATGCCCCGCACGGCGTAGCACACCCTTGCTCCTAGCACGTAGTGGGCAGATATGCCCTGGGCGAGCGAGATCCGTGGGCTTGATATTGGGATCAGCCAGCGCAAGGATGGTCTGCGCTCGGTCATACATCGACACGCCTGTGGTACAGCCATTGCCCAGACGATCGACCGTCACAGTGAAAGGCGTCTCATGCACAGACGTATTGCTAGGTACCTGCATATCTAGCTCCAGCTCGGCAGCACGCTCTTCGGTAATGGGGGCACAGAGTACGCCTCGCCCGTAGCGCATCATGAAGTTGATTTTCTCGGGCGTTACCTTCTCGGCGGCTATGATGAAGTCACCTTCGTTTTCTCTGTCTTCGTCATCGACTACGATGACCATTTCGCCACGACGGATGTCCTCGATGGCTTCTTCGATGGTGTTAAGCTTGATCTCTTCCATATTGATATTGGGTATATGAGAGTTTGACTATGATTGAAGCGCAGCCCGCTCGCGCTCGATAAGCTCCAGCACATCACCCAGCAGGCGATATGTCGTAGAGAGGTCGGTGCCAAGGCTCCGACGGCGACGGTGTAGATACCACGCCACGGGCAGGAATATATACGATAGGATGACCGCGATCCGCCCCCAAGGCGCACGAGCTGGGATG
>JBHACZ010000069.1:0-7052 GCA_041854825.1 Porphyromonas sp.
AATGCAGAAGGCACACCCATCTACGGAATGCCCGTCCTAAGCGTAGACGAAGCACCCAACGTCGTAATCTGCAACTACGACCTATCCCCTGGTTACGCTGGTGTACCCAATCCTCTCTACACCCGCACCGAGGGTGTACACCTCCTACTAGGCGATGCCAAGGAAAGTCTCCGCTCCCTCATTGCCCTCGTCTAGTACGGATCCTAATGCATGCGCCTAATACTATAGGTCTGTTTGCCTAGGCAGAGCGCATGATATTCTTTACCTTTGTGATCGGTGTGCCTGTGGGCGCACCGATCACTTGTTTTATATGTATGCACGAACGCCGACCTTCGACCCTGCGATGGCTAGTGTCCATTGCCCTCTGCGCGCTCACAGCAAGTAGCGCGCTAGCCTCGCCGACCACGGACGAAAGCTCTCGCTCAGCTCTAGAGCCCTCATCACTCACAGAGAGCGACACAACACGCCTGCTTGCGCTAGAGGTCGATGCCCTCACCTTCTTCCGAGACAATGAGTATGACGTAGCTCTCGGGGATGATTACACTTTGCCAGGTTACCGCTTTCGGCTCAACCTCGACTACACGCCTCCTTCTCGTCACGCCATTCGGCTACGCGCAGGGCTGTCCAATCTCTACTTCTGGGGCGCAAGCCTCTACCCCGCGGGGATCTTCTACTCCGACCTGCCCTACTGGATGGACGAAGGCAGTGGCTACACCCGCTTTCGGCTAAGACCATTCCTGCAAGCCAGCATTCGCCCAAGTGACACTTGGCAGTTTGTCCTCGGCAATCTCGATGGCGGCGCATCCCACGGACTCATCGCCCCGCTATACAATCCCGAGCTTCATCTGACCTCCGACTACGAGACAGGTCTTCAGATCCGCCACACGGGCAGACGGCTAACGCTCGACACGTGGGTGGACTGGAGAAGCTTTATTTTCCGTCGGGCAGAGCATCAGGAAGCATTCGTATTCGGGCTATCTGCTGGCTATGAATTGCTCCCAAGGCAGGCAAACAGCTCCCTCGCCCTTCGGTTCCAAGCCCTCTCTGCCCACCGCGGAGGCGTGGAGAATATCGTTCCCGACACCGTCCACACATGGATCAATAGTGCCATCGGGCTCGACTATAGCCACCGCACGCACCTCGGGCGCAAGCCTGTTACACTCAGCGGAGCAGTCTATGGGCTCAGTTATTCTCAGCGCGGAGAGCACTATCCGCACGACAAGGGATGGGGGCTCTATGCCGAGGCTTCCTGCGCCTGGCATGCCTGGACGCTTGGTCTCTCGGGTTGGTATGGGCATAAGTACATCGGCATCCTCGGCTCTCCCTTCGTACAGACAGTTACCCTGCGTGGATCATCGGCAATATCACGCACGGAGTCGTCTTACGTTCAGCTCCGCGGAGGCTATCGTCTCATCGACAGAGACCTCTACACGCTTGGCTTTACAGGTTCGCTGTGGCTTCATCCCAATGCAGGCAAAGGCTCCAGTTCGTCCCTAGAGTTATACCTAAGCATTCGTCCCAGCTTTCGCCTGCTTGCACGCTAAGACGTTCGATTTGCGTCTCCGCTTTGCAGATTAGCGAACTATCATTACCTTTGCACCGCATTCAGATCCCTCGAATGCTTAGGGATTGTCTCGTGGTGTAATGGTAGCACAACAGGTTTTGGTTCTGTTTGTCAAGGTTCGAATCCTTGCGAGACAACTTCAAGGGCGGTACTCACCGCCCTTTTTCATTTCTCTAGTTCTCCCGAAAGGTTGTACCTTTGCGTTATAAAGAAAACTATTGTAATATGATTACTTATAAGGATCTGACAGCCGGACCACAGTTCTTCCTGATGGCTGGTCCCTGTGCCATCGAGGATGAAGACCTCGCCCTCACTATAGCCGAACGCATCGTCAAGATGACCACGCGCCTCGGCATCCCCTATATCTTCAAAGGTTCGTACCGCAAGGCAAACCGCTCACGCGTAGATTCCTTCACCGGAATAGGCGACGAACGTGCGCTCCGTATCCTCGGACGCATCCGCTCCGAATTTGATATTCCCGTCGTGACGGATATTCACGAGACGCAGGAGGCAGCGATGGCTGCCGAATATGTGGATGTGCTTCAGATCCCCGCCTTCCTTTGCCGTCAGACAGACCTCATCGCAGCTGCTGCACGCACAGGACGCATTGTAAACATCAAGAAAGGGCAATTCCTCAGTGCCAGCGGAATGGAGCATGCAGCCCGCAAGGTCACCGACTGTGGCAATGACCAAGTCATCCTATGCGAACGTGGCAATAGCTTCGGCTATAGCGATCTCGTCGTAGACTTCACGAATATCCCAGCCATGCGCTCGACGGGCTTCCCCACAGTAATGGATGTGACGCATTCGCTCCAGAGACCTAATCAGTCCTCGGGTGTGACGGGTGGCAAGCCTGCCCTTATCGAGACGATCGCCCGCGCGGCTATCGCTGTCGGTGCCGATGGTCTATTCATCGAGACGCACCCCGAGCCACAGATTGCCCGTAGCGACGCTGCCAATATGCTGGAGCTTGACCTACTAGAGCCTATGCTCGAGCGTCTCGTTCGTCTGCGTGAGGCTATTCTCTAGGGCGGCCTGCCTTTCTCATCCATTCATCGGATCTATATGAACGTACTTTCTCGCTGGTCACTCGCCATCATGGGCACTGTCGCCGTTGCGCTCACCGCTCCCAGCTATGCCTATAGCCAGACGGCAAGCACTGCGACCGGAGTCCCTCTAGCGAATTATCTGACCAGCTGTCCGATCCTGGGCGAAAGCCAGCGCAGTCAGGTCATAGACTCCCTCCTAAGCATCCACTCGGGGCAAGGAGACGCCCCTACGTCCGCACGCCTACGCACTTCCGACATCTCAGAGACAGAGTTTCGGCTAATGCCTGCGGGCGACAGCACCATCATCCTCGTCCTTGAGCGGCTGGATATTCCCCAGCGTGATAGCTATCTCCGCGCCTTCGCCACCGACTGGACGCCTCTAGAGGCATTCGGTCAGCTTGCCCAGGCACCACGTGCGGCTCTAGAGGGCTACATCTCGAGCCTCGCGGAGGAGCGTGTGCGCATTCGCCTGGGTCAGCTCCTGCATCCGCTGTACCTCGATCTACAGTTTGCCGAGGGCGATACCCTCACAGCATCTGCCCTGCTCCCGCTTACAGACGAGGATCGAGACAATCCCACACTACTCGAGCGTGCCGAGGCACTGCCCCGTCTTAGCTATCATTGGTCGCCTAGCCTCGGGCAATGGCTCCTCTCTACCAAGGTCAATAATTAAGAATGAAGACTAGAAATATCGTTATCATTGCTGTCCTAGCCATCCTCGCGATCCTTGCTGGGGCATTCCTATTCGTACAGAACGAGCGTGCGACTATGGCGGAGGAACAAGAAGCCATAGCCCGCGAACAGCAACAGGCAATGCAGGAGGAGCTAGCCGTCCTCTCGGAGGAATTCGCCCTCCAGCAGAATAAGCTCGCCAGCTCTATGGAGCAGAATTTCCTCATGACGAGCGACAGCCTAATGGCACAGCTCTCCAGCGAACGCACCAAGGTGGAGCGACTGATGGAGGAGCTCAAGACCACCCGTGCTGCCAGCTCTGCCCGCATTGCGGAGCTGACACGAGAGGTAAGTTCGCTCCGTGGCGTCCTGCGTAGCTACGTCGTGCAAATCGATTCGCTCAATACAGCCAACGAACGCCTCCGCGCGGAGAACAAAGCCGTCAAGGAACGATTCGATCGTGCCACCACCGAGGTACGACAGCTCGCGACCGAACGTACACAGCTTGCCCAGCGTGTCCATCTCGCTGCCAAACTAGACGCTACAGCCATCGCCGTCTCCCTCCTCGACAAGCGTGGCAAAGCAAGTAAGCGCATCGATCGCATCGAGAATATTCAGATTAGCTTCCGCATCGCCAAAAATATCACTGCCGAAGTAGGCGAGAAGACTTTCTACACCCGCATCATGCGCCCCGATGATGAGCCCATGATCAAGTCCGGTGCTGGCACGTTCCTCTACGAAGGCAAGCAGATCCCCTACTCTACGCGTCGCGTCGTCGAGTACAATGGCGAAGAAACACCCATCACGATGTACTGGCCCGTAGAGGAATCTCTCCAGTCTGGCACCTATCGCCTGATGATCTTCGCTGATGGCAACCTCATCGGCTCCTCCTCATTCTCGATCTAGCCTAAACTCTCCACATACCTTACGCCTCCGTGCGGAGGGATTGATAATAGCTCAGCGGTCAGCTGTCCCGATCGGGATGGCTGACCGCTGAGCTTTATGACGAATATCGATCAGAAGACCTCCGCCCGACCTAGTAGCAAGTCTAGCACAGCGTACTAAGATTTTTCTCCAAGACTTCCAGCGGATTTCTCCGAAACGCCGTAAGTTTCTCTAAGAAACATCTGTACAAGAATATAAGTATAGTACTATGCGTATACGAATATAGTACTATATTCATACGAGTAAAGCACTGTATTTGTATGCGCATAGTACTATACTTATAGACCTGGACGGGAGCTTTGGGGAAACAGGTAGCTATGTTTCAGGAAATTCACTGGAGGTTTCGGGAGAAGGTGATGGATGATTGTCTAGAGATGGAGGGCTGGTATCAGGCTCGAGCCTGGAGGAAGAGCAAGACACCCCTTATTCAGCTACTCTGTAGGTGCTACATCGGTGTGCAGATGTTTATTATATTATCGCTACCTTTGTACATTCACAGAGGGTATAACTAGGATAATGAGTAGCAATCTAGAGATTGATATAGCTAAGGTTATCGCCGACAAGTCGGGACGCAAGCTACCACACTGGGCTGCACGTCTCGTCCAGCGGCTCATACACGAGCGCGAGATCAATAGCATTCTCACACGTTACGGGCATCTCGATGGGAAGGATTTCCTCGCTGCCCTACACGAGGAGTTTGGGATCGTCGTCCGCTGGGCGAATCCCGAGGCACTGCCCGAGTCGGGTCGTGCGATCTTCGCATGCAATCATCCGCTCGGAGCATTCGATGGCATCGGCATCTCGCACCTCCTTGGTCTGCAGTATGGCGATGTACGCTACCTCGTCAATGACATGCTCTACAACCTCAAGCCCTTGCAGTCGGTATTCCTCCCTGTGAATACCTACGGAGCACAGCGCAAAGCAAGCGTCGAGGAGATACAGCGCATCATGGCGAGCGACATTCCCGTGGGTACTTTCCCCGCAGGCTATTGCTCTCGCCACTACGACGGACGTATCCAGGACAGGCAGTGGCAGCGTAGCTTCGTCAATCTGGCGATAGCGCATCAGCGCGACATCGTACCTCTGCACTTCGTCGGGCGCAATAGTCAGCACTTCTATCTCATCGATCGCGTGCGCAGAGCCTTAGGCATCGGCTTCGATGTATGTACGGCACTCCTGCCCGATGAGATGTTTCGCTCCAGTGGCAAGACCTTCGAGGTCATCGTCGGCGAACCAATTCGCTGGCAGACTATCGCCGAGAGTGGCGAGAAGCCCCAGGTGTGGGCAGATCGCATCCGTGAGGCGAGCTACGCACTCGCAGAGCAGGCGGGGCATTAGTTCGCCCGCCTACCCCCATTGATACAGATAGAGAAGAGGAAATAAGAAAATGAATCATTCGGTCGAGCAACCTATCATCCCTGCCGTAGACGTCTCCCTCATCAAGAAGGAGCTGACGGCAGACCTATTCCTACGCACTACGAACAAGGCTGGCAATGAGATCTACGTCTTCCGTGCCGCTGATGCTCCGCACACGATGCGCGAGATCGGTCGTCTGCGCGAGGAGGCGTTCCGCTTCTATGGAGGTGGTACGGGCAAGGAGATGGATATTGACGAATTTGACACCGATCCCGAGGGCTATGCCCAGCTCATCGTCTGGGATCCTAGTGAGGAAGCTATCCTAGGAGGCTATCGCTTCATCTTCGGAGACGATGTCCATATCAACGAAAATGGTCGTCCACACCTAGCCACTGGGGAGATGTTCGATTTCAGCGAGCAGTTTATGCGTGAATACCTCCCGCACACCATCGAGCTAGGTCGATCATTCGTCTCGCTACCCTATCAGTCTACACGCATGGGATCCAAGAGCATGTTCGCCCTGGACAATCTCTGGGACGGCATCGGTGCCCTCACGGTGATGAATCCTCGGATGAAGTATTTCTATGGTAAGGTCACGATGTACGCGGACTACAATCGCGAGGCACGCAACCTTATCCTCTATTTCCTAGACAAGCATTTTCACGACCACGAGCGGCTCATCGTTCCCATCGATCCACTGCCTATCGAGGTCGATCCCAAGCGTATGCGGGAGCTCTTCCCTACCGATAGCTTCGAGCAGAACTATCGCACGCTCAATAAATATGTGCGCGAGATCGGGATCAACGTCCCACCACTCGTCAGTGCCTATATGTCCCTCTCGCCTGAGATGCGCGTCTTCGGGACGGCGATCAACCGCGAGTTTGGCGAGGTCGAGGAGACAGGTATCCTTATCGCTGTAGACAAGATCCTACAGAGCAAGAAGGAACGCCACATCGGCACCTTCGACCGCACCCAAGTCGGCAGACTATGGAACCGCATATTGCGACAGGTAGGACTGGCGAGGAGATAGCTTGTCGCCATCTGGAGGCACTCGGGTACATCATCCGCGAACGCAACTGGCAATATCGTCGCCGAGAGGTAGACATTATCGCCCAGCAAGGGAGCGAACTCGTCTTCGTCGAGGTCAAGACCCGTGGAGCCTCTGACTTCGGCACAGCGATGGAGGCGGTCGATGAGACCAAGCGCCGTCACCTCATCGAGGCAGCGGACTACTTCGTGCGCCAGTACCGGCTAGATCTATCGGTGCGCTTCGACATCATCGGCATAGACATTGCGCCCGATGCGACCTACAGACTAACGCACTCTGAGCGCGCGTTTTATCCTACACGACAGCGTCCCGCCACCCGCAGAGGGCAGGCGAGACGCTGACGTTATTATTTGACTTATTCAGAGATGACAGCTATATATATACGACGACTGATCCTCCTGCTCGTGACAGTGCTACC
>JBHACZ010000070.1:0-3803 GCA_041854825.1 Porphyromonas sp.
CTCTATCCCGAGGACTATGTCTATAAATATCCCAAGGCAGGCGAGACCAATTCGCGCGTCTCGGTACACCTCTACAACGTAGCCAACCGCACGACCCAGCCCGTCAAGCTATCCGAGACGGAGAGCTACTACATCCCTCGCATCAGCTTCATCGGCAGAGGTGGCACACTCGCTGTGATGACGCTCAACCGTCAGCAGAACCATCTGCGGATGATCTACGTCAATAGCCGTTCGCTCGTAGCACGCACCATCATGGAGGAGCGCACCGACACTTATATAGATGCGGAGCAGATCCAGCAAATCCAGTTCACGCCCTCGGGCTACGTCATGCTAAGTGACCGCTCGGGCTACGTGCATATCTATCAGATGACCGACCAAGGGCTGGTACAGCGACAGATCACCAGTGGACAATGGGACGTGATGGAGCTCTACGGCGTGGATGCCTCGGGCAATGTCTACTATCAAGCGGCAGACGAGAGCCCCATGCGTCGGAGCATTCTGCGGATGGATACCCGTGGCAAGGTAACACGCCTCGGCGCAGGCACTGGGACGAATAGCGCCCTATTTGCCAGCAAATTCGGCTATTACATCAATAGCTTCAGCACGCTCACTACACCTACCCGCACGGATGTTTACCGCACGGAGGGCAATAAGCTCCTGCGCACCCTCGAGGACAACGCCTCTCTACGCGAGACGCTAGCGACCTATGCCTTCGCCCCCAAGGAGCTAACGACAGTACGCACTGCCTCAGGGCTGGATCTCAATGCCTGGATCGTGAAGCCTCGCGACTTCGATCCAGGGCGCAAGTACCCGCTCGTGATGGTTCAGTACAGTGGTCCTGGCTCACAGCTCGTACGAGACAGCTACGGCTTCGGCTGGGAATACTATCTAGCTAATCAGGGATTCGTCGTGGCGTGCGTCGATGGACGTGGTACGGGTGGACGTGGCTCAGCATGGCGCAAGGGCACTTACCTCAACCTCGGGCTACAGGAGAGCCAAGATCAAGCAGCCGCAGCACGTGCCCTCGGCTCACTTTCCTATATCGACAGCTCACGCATGGCGATCTGGGGCTGGAGCTTCGGCGGATACAACACACTGATGAGCCTAGTGCATGGAGATGGAGCTTTCAAACTTGGCATCGCTGTCGCACCCGTGACGGACTGGAGATACTACGACACGATATATACGGAGCGATTCATGCGCACGCCTCAGGAGAATCCTCGTGGCTATGATGCCACGAGCGTGGTCGAGCATGCCGATCGTCTGCGTGGTCGCCTCCTAATCATCCACGGCACAGCCGACGACAACGTACACGTGCAGAATACCTACGCCCTGACGGCACGCCTCGTAGAGGCAGGTATCCCCTTCGACGAGGCGATATATACCGACCGCGACCACAGCATTCGCGGAGGCAATACCAGCCTGCACCTATACATTCGGATGGTTGAGTATCTCAAGGCGCATCTCTAGCCACTCCTGCCAGACGATCACGCCAAAGAACCGCGTCACAGAGCTCGCCCCGCTGAATGATACAACCCCATTCAGCGAGGCGTCTCGGTAGTACCGCCGAGCAAAAGGGCAGGGCAAAGAATGTTTTGAGACAATTTCTGACCGAAAAACATCGAGTTTCCAAATAATAATCTATAACTTTACGCCAGGAAGCACTACACCTCCACCACTACACTACTACGCAGACTCTTATGGAACCTACTTTTTTCACATTCGAGGCATGGCACATCTGGACGCTTGTCGCCGTTGCCCTCTTCATCCTAGAGATATTCACCCCAGGCTTTTTCGTCGCGTGCTTCGGTGTCGGAGCATTCGTGGCAGTACTCCCTGCATTCCTCGGGCTAGGCTGGGCATGGCAGCTGGCAGCATTTGCTATCGGGAGCATGCTCTCACTCATTTATCTACGTCGCTTCATGCAGAGATGCTTCGGTCAGCAGACAGAGTTCGCCACTGGCATCGATGCTCTCATTGGCAGACGGGCTCACATCCGCTACACCGGTGCAGGCGACGAGGACTATAGCGAGATCGCCATCGATGGGGATATCTGGCGCGTTCACTCTGTCGATGGGACACCACTCCAGCAGGGAATGCTCGTCGAGGTCATAGACTACGAGAGCCTAACGCTGATCGTTCGCCCAGTCAAGGCATAGCCCTTCACCACATTTCAAACTTCAACCACCGACATAAATGGACACAGGAATTATTCTCTTCGGAGCTATCGCGCTCCTCGTGATCTTCGTCATTGCCAAAGGGCTCAAGATCGTACAGCAATCGCAGATCGTTATCATCGAGCGACTCGGGAAGTATCACTCTACGCTCAAGAGCGGAGTGAACATCATCATCCCCTTCATCGACCAGCCCCGTGCTATGCGCTGGCGTTATACGATCCCCACAGGCAAGGGGCAGAGCCTCGTTCGCTTCGTAGATGTGACGACGATCGACCTACGTGAGACCGTGTATGACTTCCCCAGCCAGAGCGTGATCACCCGAGACAACGTCGTGACCGAGATCAACGCCGTTCTCTATTTCCAGATCGTGGATCCTATCCGCGCCATGTATGAGATCCAGAATCTTCCCGACGCTATCGAGAAGCTGACACAGACCAGCCTGCGTAACGTGATCGGCGAAATGGATCTCGACGAGACACTCACCAGTCGCGACACGATCAACAGCAAGCTCCGCGTCATCCTCGATGATGCGACGAATAAGTGGGGTGTCAAGGTCAATCGCATTGAGCTGCAGGACATCAATCCTCCCCGCGACATTCGCGACGCGATGGAAAAGCAGATGCGTGCTGAGCGTGATAAGCGCGCCCAGATCCTCAATGCAGAAGGTCAGAAGGAGGCTCTCATCCGTGGATCCGAAGGTCGAATGCAGGAATCGATCAACCACGCCGAGGGGGAACGCCAGTCACAGGTGCTCCACGCCAAGGCTGAAGCCGAAGCCAAGCTCCTCACCGCTCAAGCCGAAGCAGAGGCAATTCGCCTCATCGCGGACGCTGTCGCAGGCTCTGGAGCTAATCCTACTCAGTACCTAATAGCCGTGCGCTACCTCGAGACGCTCAAGGAGATGACCAGTGGCAAGGATGGCAAGACCGTCTACCTCCCCTACGAAGCCACGGGAGTACTCAGTTCGCTCGGCGGTATCAAGGATCTCCTCACCACCAAGTAACCTCCTCCTCCCGCGCCCCCAGGCGCAGACGGCCGACGAATATAGTGCACGCTATATTCGTCGGTCGTCTTTTTCACACCCCCTATCCCTCGGCTCCGCCCCTACCTCGGCTGATGTCACTGCATAGAGCAGACGCTCGAGACGGTCGGGGATGAGGTGCTTCCCTCTCTGCAGGCCCACTCTACCAGAAGCATCCAGCATTTTCCCCCAAATCCTTCCGACGAATTTACTCGTTTGCAGGCAGTTCCTTCCCAGATCTTCCAGTTCGAATTATAAATATAGTACTGTACTCATACCTATGGGCGGATGTGTAGAGGAAAGATCTAGGGAGCTTTCGGGAAATTAGTTGGAGGTATTCGACAAAACTCTAGGCTGACTTTTCCCCACAGCACAGGACGAAGGGGATACCCCTGGGATGCCCTCGTGCTTTTGCTCGGCACGCAGCAGCGAGGGGATAATGCCTCCAGCCTTTTTTCGTACCTTTGCAGTCTGCAATCAAAGTATAAATCAGAATTATCTAAATATATATGGCTCTTCAATGCGGTATCGTCGGTCTGCCCAACGTAGGCAAATCGACTCTATTCAACTGCCTATCCAATGCGAAAGCGCAGTCCGCCAATTTC
>JBHACZ010000071.1:0-29161 GCA_041854825.1 Porphyromonas sp.
CGATGAATAGGATGTCACACAATCTATATTTACAGCGGCCTAATACGCGTGGATCTGGGATAGTCTCGAAGTATTTCATGCTTACAAAGATAGCGCTTGTATTTTGATGCGGTTGCCCTGGGGAGGTAGGGGAAGTTTGTCTGAGGGGTGTAGGGTATTTATATTCGATAGGTGGATGAAGATGCGTTGCCTAGGAGTGTGGGGATAATGCCGTATCTTTGCAGTTAGTAACATAGTGTAGGATACTCCAGCTTGCCACAAGGCGGGTAGGCTGGAGCGTCCGAGACTATTTAGCGTCACAAGGAATGCTACACAAGGATAAATTTGAATACATAGGAACCGTCGGGCGTGCGCATGGCATTACGGGCGAGGTAGGGCTAAAGCTCACCGTAGACATCGCGCCCCTGCGTGAGGATGGCGAACGTCTCTTCCTGATGCTCGAGCATGATGGGCTTCTGGTACCATATGCTGTCGAGAGCCATCGAGCCAAGGCAGGCGACATCGACCTCATTCGCTTCGCTGGTATCGAGACGAAGGAGCAGGCAGAGGCACTTACGGGGCTGTCCGTCTGGCTCGATGCTGACTATATCGGTGAGAACGAACTGAGCGAAGACCCCCACGAATGGGAGCGATACAGAGGCTACACGCTCGTGGATGCCGATACAGAGGATCCTATCGGGGAAATCGTGGACGTAGACACCTCGACGCTCAACTCCTTCATCTCTGTACGTCGTGCGAGCGATGAGGAGGAGCTGATCTTGCCCATCGCCGAGGAACTATTTGCAGATACGGACGACGATGCGCGCGTACTACGGCTATACATCCCGCTGGGACTGCTGAGCGATGCCGACAGCGAATACGACATTCAAGACTAGCTGACGAGGCGACACGATGCACAAAAGAAGAAACATTGCCATCCTCGGCTCTACGGGGTCGATAGGCACGCAGGCGATAGACATCATTCGGAGCAATCCCGAGACATTCTACGCCCATACACTGACGGCGGGGAGCAACTTCCGCTTGCTGATCGAGCAGGCTCTAGAGCTATCGCCCCACTATGCCGTCATCGCGGACGAACGGCATTACGAGGCCGTACGCGAGGCGCTTGCTGGTACATCCACCGAGGTACTCGCTGGTGCGGGTGCTATCGAGCAGGTGGTCACAGACGCAGACATAGATGTGGTGATCACTGCGATGGTCGGCTATGCGGGACTGCGCCCTACGGTGGCAGCCCTACGCTCGGGCAAGACCATTGGGCTGGCGAATAAGGAGACGCTGGTCGTGGCAGGCGAACTGATCATGTCCCTTGCCCGTGAGCATTCGGCTCGCATTATCCCCGTGGACTCTGAGCACTCGGCGATCTACCAGTGCCTCGTCGGGGAGACGACACGCCCCGAGAAGATTATCCTCACAGCGTCGGGCGGACCATTTAGGACGCTCTCTCGTGAGGCACTAGAGACGGTCACGGTAGCGCAGGCACTGCGCCATCCCAACTGGATCATGGGGGCGAAGGTCACCATCGACTCGGCCTCGCTGATGAATAAGGGGCTGGAGATGATCGAGGCGCGTTGGCTCTTCGACGTGACGCCCCAGGAGATCGAGGTGCTGGTACATCCGCAGAGCATTATCCACTCGATGGTGCAGATGCGTGACGGCTCTATTAAGGCACAGCTCGGAGTACCCGATATGCGCCTGCCTATTGGCTATGCCATGGGATTGACCGAGCGTGTGGCGAATGACTACCCTAGGTACGACTTCCTCTCACAGAGCTTTAGCTTCGAGCGTCCCGATATGGAGCGTTTCCCGAACCTCGCCCATGCCTATCGTGCGATAGCCCTCGGGGGGAATGCTCCCTGCGTGCTTAATGCCGCCAATGAGATAGCCGTAGCAGCCTTCCTCGATGGAGCCCTCTCCTTCACGGCGATGAGTCGCCTCGTAGGAGACATGCTCTCGGACTATGACCATATGGTTAGCCCCAGCCTGGAGGATCTCGCTGAGGCAGATCGAGAGATCCGCGCACGGGCATCGGAACGTCTAGCGCGTTATCGCTAGCGCAGGGCATATATATGATAGAGGCGTGACACCCTGCGCCCTCGGGGCATAGGGGCGCGCGCCTAGACAGTCAGATAGTAATCACAGTAAATTAATGAATATCATTCAGCTCCTCGCATCTCTTGCGATACTCGTCTTCATCCACGAGCTAGGACACTTCGCTATGGCGCGCCTCTTCGGTACGCGGGTGGAGAAGTTCTACTTGTTTTTCAACCCTTGGTTCTCGCTCTTCAAGTGGCGTTCGCCTCGTAGCGGGACGATCTATGGACTTGGTTGGCTTCCCCTTGGGGGATACTGCCAGATCGCTGGGATGATCGATGAGCAGCTCGATAGCGAAGCGATAGCACAGCCCCCCAAACCCGATGAATTTCGTAGCAAGAAAGCCTGGCAGAGACTGCTTATTATGGCTGGGGGTATTCTCTTCAACCTCGTGCTGGCGTTCTTCCTCTATGTGATGATCGCCTTCTCGTGGGGAGATCAGCATCTCGACACCGCTCGCGTGGATAAGGGGTGGTCATTCTCTTCCGTAGCAGAGGAAGTAGGCTTCCGTGATGGCGACATTATCCTAAGTATCGACGGAGAGACGGGACTGAATGCCCTCGATCGCACGCTCAACGAACGCCTCATCAATGCTCATACGGTCGCCGTCCTCCGTGCTGGTGAGACGGTCACGATCACCATCCCCGAGGACATGATGCAGCGCGTCCTGCGTGCAGAGACAGGCTTCTCTTCGCCACGCATGCCCTTCGTCGTGGACTCGGTAGTACGCCCTTCTGCACAGACGGCAGGGCTACTCGCTGGCGATGAAGTGGTGGCTGTCGATGGCGTGACCACTGAGGATGCCTCTGCTGTGCGCATCGCTCTCTCTGAGCGTAGTGGCAAGGCTGTCGCCCTCACCGTGCGTACTGCCGACACCCTCCGCACGATCCCTGGTGTAGCCGTAGACGAGGAGGGGTCAATAGGTATCTACCTCCGTGGAGCCGAGGATCTATATCCCATCGAGACCATCGAGTACAGCCTCATCGAGGCTATCCCCGCAGGCTATCGCAAGGCTGTGGCGACCATCGATAGCTACGTCTCTGGGCTCAAGCATATCTTTACCAAGGAAGGAGCGCAGAGCCTCGGCGGACTCGGGACTATGGCTAAGCTCTTCCCGCAGGGCTTCGACTGGCAGGCGTTCTGGTCTACGACCGCTTTCCTCTCGATCATCCTAGCCATTATGAACCTTCTACCTATCCCTGCGCTGGATGGTGGACACATCGTCTTCCTCCTGCTGGAGATGATCACACGCCGTAAGCTAAGCGATAAGGTGATGATGTACATCCAGACGGTGGGTGTGGTACTGCTCCTCCTGCTGATGATCTATGCCAACGGCAACGACATCTACCGAGCCTTCTTCAAGTAATCTCGCCTTATGCTCCGCCTCTTCGCTCACTTTGCCCTAGGGCTTGCCTTCGTGCTGGGCAGCTTGTCCTGTCATGGACAGGCTATCCAGACCGTGCGGACTGATACCATCGCCAGACTTCCCTCGACCGAACGATATACCTTGGTCTTCGCAGGGGACATCATGGCGCATGGTCCTCAGATCAAGGCAGCGCACCGAGGAGGCGGAGCGTACGACTTCTCTTCGTCCTTCGACTCGCTAAAGCGGTTCATTGCTTCGGCGGATCTAGCCATCGGCAACTTTGAGACGACGTTTGGCGGACGACCTTTTACTGGTTATCCGCAGTTCTCTACGCCCGACGCGATGGGTGTTGCTCTACGGGATGCGGGCTTCGATATCTTAACTACGAGCAACAATCACTCCGCCGATCGCGGCAAGCGTGGTATTACCCGCACGCTCGATGTCCTCGATAGCCTAGGCATTGCCCACGTCGGGAGCTACCGTTCGGCAGACGAACGGGCGACATCCTCCCCACTCATCCGCGATCTCGGTACGATCCGCCTAGCGGTGATGGCGTACACCTACGGCACGAACGGTATGCCAGTGCCTCATCCGACCCTCGTCGATACGATCGATCGCGCGCTTATTGCCCGCGATCTGGCGCGTGCCGATAGCCTTGGGGCAAACTACAAGGTCGTGCAGATCCACTGGGGCAACGAATACGAGCGCACGCCTAGTGCTGATCAGCGCGCTCTCGCCCAGTGGCTCCATGAGCATGGGGTCGATGCGGTCATCGGGAGCCATCCTCACGTCGTGCAGACCAGCACAATGCTGGGCGATAGTACGGCGACTGACCGCACGTTCGTCATCTATTCGATGGGCAACTTCATCAGCAATCAGCGCACGCCAGCTGCCACACGGGGCGGAATGCTCCTCACCCTTACCCTAGAGAAGGCGAGCGACAGCCCCCGCATTACCACGATGCCAAGCTATCAGTGGGTCTTCGTCGCCAAGCAGGACACTGCTCGCAGGGGCATCTATCGCCTTCTGCCCGTCGATATTACCAGCGAAGACATCCCTGCGGGCATTGCTCCGCATGAGCAAGCTGATTATTTGGCATTCCGCAGGTACTACCGTTCGATCCCGCTCTACACCCCTTCGTCCCATTAGACTTTAATCCTTCATTCCTCATTATGATGAAACCAATTAGAATACTCCTCTCTGCCCTAGCTCTGGGCTTCCTCCTCTCCTCGTGCGGTACTGTACCCATCACGGGACGTCGCACGCTCAATCTCGTTTCGGATAGCGAAGTGCTCGCCATGAGCCAGTCGCAGTACTCTAGCTTCGTAGGTCAGGCACGCTCTCAGGGTGTGATCACGCAGAATACCCGCGTCAATGACGTAGCGCGTCGTCTCATCTCTGCCACGGACACCTACCTCCGTCAGAATAACCTCACTGACCTGATCAGCACCCTAGCGTGGGAAGTCAATACCGTCAATAGCAATCAGGTCAATGCCTTTTGCATGCCAGGCGGTAAGATCGTCGTCTACACGGGTATCCTCTCGCTCATCGGTAGCGGTACGGGTAGCGATGCAGAGCTAGCTGCGGTACTCGCGCACGAGATCGCTCATGCTCTAGCGCGTCACTCTAGCGAGCGTCTCAGCAATCAGATGCTTCAGAATATGGGCGGTCAGCTCCTCGGCTCGGTCATCGGACAGAAGTCTGCCACGCTCGGGGCGGTCTTCCAGCAGGCGTATGGTCTAGGCTCTAATGTCTTCGTTGCCCTCCCCTTCGAGCGCAAGCAGGAGTACGAAGCCGATCAGATGGGTCTCGTCCTCATGGCTATGGCGGGCTACAACCCCTCCAGTGCCATCACTCTGTGGCAGAAGATGGCTCGTCTCTCGGGTGGTGAGCAGAACGAATTCCTCAGCACGCACCCCAGCGAAGAGAATCGTATCAAGCGTATCCAGGAGTACCTCCCCACGGCCCAGCAGTACTACAAGCCTGTGACCACGACCCCTGCCACGATCACGACCAAGCGTACGACTACGACTAAGCGTTAGCAGACAACTTATTCACCCTCATACAATCTTACTCAATGAAGAAAGTAATCTCTACCACCGCAGCTCCCGCTGCTATCGGTCCCTACAGCCAGGCGATCCTCTCTGGCTCCACACTCTATGCCTCGGGTCAGCTAGGTATTGACCCTGCGACGGGCGACTTCGTCCCAGGAGGTGTCACCGAGCAGACCGAGCAGGTCTTTCGCAATATCCGCGCCGTCCTTGCCGAGGCAGGCATGACGATGGACAACATCGTCAAGACGACTTGCTTCCTTGCCGACATGAAGGACTTCGCTGCGATGAACGAGGTCTATGCCCGCGCTTTCGAGGGCTGCACCTTCCCCGCGCGTAGTGCCGTAGCAGTCTGCACTCTCCCCAAGAATGGTCTCATCGAGATAGAGATCCTAGCCATCAAGGGCTAATCTCTCCTCTCGCTCTACTACTGAACTCCTCCCGCCTCGTAGGGCTTACCTCACAGGCTGGGGGAGTCTCTCTATTATCATAAGCCTCTCTCGCCATGTCCCAAGACAATACCTCCTTCGCTCGGGCTATGCTGTACCTCCGCACCAAAGGTGCTGAGCTCTTTGACCTAGAGCGCGACAAGTCCAACGAGCACTACACCATCGAACTCATCAAGGACGATGTCGATTTCCGCGGAGCGAAGATCTGGATCCTCATCTTCGCCATCTTCATCGCATCCCTCGGGCTCAATGTAAACTCCACTGCGGTCATCATCGGCGCCATGCTTATCTCGCCACTGATGGGACCTATCGTGGGCTTTGGGCTTGGTCTCGGGATCATGGACCTCACGCTCATCAAGCGAGCCCTGCGCAATCTCGGGGTGATGACCCTCATCAGCCTTGCCACGGCGACCCTTTATTTCCTAATCTCCCCCCTCAGTCAAGCACAGAGCGAGCTTCTCGCCCGTACCCAGCCCACGATCTACGATGTCCTCATAGCGACCATCGGCGGTGCTGCGGGTTGTCTCGCCAGTGGGACGAAGAATAAAGGGAACGTCATCCCAGGTGTCGCCATCGCCACAGCCCTAATGCCTCCGCTCTGTACCGCAGGTTACGGTCTCTCGCAGGGCAATATGAGCTATTTCTTCGGCGCGGGTTACCTCTACCTCATCAATTCGGTCTACATCGGTCTAGCGACTTTCGTGATGGTGCGCATCTTGCGCTTCCCGCGCAAGCAGCTTGTGGACAAAGTGCGCGAGCTACGCATCCGTCGCTGGATTATCTTCATCGCTCTGGCGGTCTCTTTGCCCAGTATTTATTCGGGCGTGCGTCTCATTGAGAAGACCATCATCGAGGAGAATGCCCATCGCTTCGTCGAGGATCAGCTCAATACCGCCGTCAATCAAGTAGTGCGCCAGGATCTCTCCTTCCCCTCGGGCAACGGTCGTCTCGAGGTTGTCCTCCTCGGGCAGGAGCTTGACACCGAATACATCGACAGCATCCGCACCC
This sequence comes from Porphyromonas sp., assembly GCA_041854825.1. GTDB lineage: Bacteria > Bacteroidota > Bacteroidia > Bacteroidales > Porphyromonadaceae > Porphyromonas. Next base: position 6,966 of record JBHACZ010000071.1, read on the forward strand.
TCATGCAGGGCTATGGGCTAGGCGATGTCGAGCTGGTCGTGCGCCAGGGCTTCAATGGCAAGGCTTCCGACGCTATCGACGTCGATCTCCTCCGCGGTACGGTGATGAAAGACCTCTACGATCGCTCCGATGAGACCATTCGCGCCCAGGCACGCACCATCGATTCGCTCACCCGACGCCTACAGAGCTACGACGAACTAGCGACCCTCGGCACGAAAACCTCCTCCGAAGCCCAAGTGATCTTCCCCACGCTCCGCGGACTTGTCCTCTCACAGGCGAAGCTCGACACTACAGCCCAGTACATTTGTCTCTATCGTGCCGAGCGACGTCTCTCCCGCCAGGACGAAGAGCGCCTTCGTCAGTGGCTTTCCGTCCGCCTCTCCTCCGACAATGTTCTCCCCATCTACCAGCCCTAGCCGTCCGATGTCCCGCATTCTTTGACCACTACAGGAATAGCCGTACCTTTGTCGTGGGCTATTTGCGGACGAAATAATCCTAGCTGAGGGCTTTGCGGTCAAGTGCAGACTAGGTACCATATTGCGGATGTGGGTCGGGGTAGTCAAACGAAGTACCTACGGGAACAGGCTATCCAACCGTATGAAGCGAGCCGATCACGTGTGATCCCCTCAATAAGAAGACGGCGGACGTTATGCCCCGAAACTGGGCGCAGAGAGCTAGCACAATGACCTTGTGCTAGCTCTCTTCTTTTGTCCCTCCCTTCGCTAATCCTCCTCGATCTTCTGCTATCATTCGTCGATCCTTCCGTGAGCGCCTCCTTGATCCTCCTTTAGTTCTCATCTATTCTCCTTCCCGCGCTCCGCTTCCCTTCCCACCTTTTCTCCCTAAACGTCTATCAATTTCCGACGAATGCTCCTACTCCTTTCTCCGAATCACCTATTCCCAGATATGAATCAAGTACTATATTCGTACAAGTATAGTACTATATTTATATGCGCATAGTACTATATTCATACGAATACAGTACTTTCCTCATAAAAAATCTCCCATCATTCGCCCAAAAGAGTTCCAGCCTTTCGTCCAAAAAGTTCCACCTTTTACCGAAAATCTCCTGCTTCTCTGTGAGAAGCCCCGCGCTCCATTTTATGGATAATCGATATATTTGCTCTCCTAATTATTCAGACTAAAGACATTGTGACAGGCTCTGACGCTACTAACTCAAGCCAATTCAGACTAGTAGGCGTGCGCATCCTCCCTGATTGCGCACCACACATCCGTAAAAACCTCGTAGAGGGCGACTGGTTTCTTTTCGACTCTGGCTACGAAATCGTCGAAGGCTATCCCAAGCGAAAGGAAGGAGAAGACCCTCTCCTAGACAATTTCTATCAGCTCGAAGACCATTCTAGCTCTCCTCGCATCAACATCCACGCCATCGTCGGGCAGAATGGCAGTGGCAAGAGTGCCCTCATCGACATCATCCTCCGCCTGATCAATAATTATGCTTGCCAGGCTTTGGGCGCTTGGTGTGATGTGGGAGATAACCCCGAACTGCTTGGTGCCGATCTCGTTAGGGTCGATAACGTCTATGCGGAGCTAGTGTTTGAAATTAATGGGAAACGATGTATTCTGCGTCAAGATGTAAGTGGGATCACGATGGACGGGAAGCCTCTAAGTAGTGGCACGGAACCCAATCCAAAAGTTTTGCACGATTTCGCTTATACAATCCTATTGAACTATTCTATTTATGCCTTCAATACAAGGGACTACGAGGATGAGAATAAGAATATTTCTAACTTCTCAGATGCCAAAGACTATGGGCATTGGTTGAATGGGCTATTCCACAAGAATGATGGCTATCAAACGCCCGTTGTCCTTAATCCGATGAGGACAGAGGGGAATTTCGATATAAATAGAGAGAACGATCTCTCGAGAGACCGCCTGATCTCTCTCTTCTTCGTGGATGCAGGAGACAAGGCAAGTCCTTTCTTGACGCTGAGTGGTCGCTATCGGGTGGTGAAGCTGAAGACCTGTGTCAAGAAAAATGGGCTAGAGCAAGCTAAAGATAAGGGTAATAAGGGTTATGTGCAGGTAGCTCATACCTTTTTGGTTCAGAAGGAAAAAGAGAAAGAACAAGACTTCGAAAGCGTTTGGGAAGAACTCTATGGAGGAGCGACTGATTCAGATCCAGATCTTACGGCTCCTATCGCGAAGAGTCTTGATGCCCTTTCTGAGGTTTGGTGTGAGCATGTCAATGGTTGCCCAGGTAATACAGGCTGGAAGCTAAGCGAAGACCTCTACCATGCATGGGCATACTTGCTGTACAAGACTTGCTCCATCCTAAAGAAATATGGTAAGTTCTATGGAGAAGAGGAGTGGATGGAGAGCTGGAAAGACGATGCCGATAAAGAGACGGCTAGAGATAACTGGAAGCGATTTGTTCCGAAGTTGCTGAAGGATCAAAGGCATATGACCAACAAGCTACATCAGACGCTGAATTATATCCTTCTCCCGAATAAACGATATGCTCCGACGAACACGAGAGATGAGATGAAGGATAAGAAGGATACTGGTTCAACGGCAGGAATGAAAGTGTTCAAGCCGTACAAGGATCCCAAGAAAGGCTTGGATGTTCCAGTGTCTGATAAGTACAAGACAGAGGATAAGATCTATCGTGTGCCACCTCCAATCTTCACAACTGAGGTAGTGCTGATGGACGAACAGAAAAAGGGAGAAGAAATACCTCTCTCTGGCTTAAGTTCGGGTGAGAAGCAACAAGTCTATACCATGAGTAGCATTCTCTACCATATGCGAAATATTGCTTCTGTATCAAAGACGCTCGAAAAGAAGGCGGATGAAAAAGATAAGCAGATAGCGTACAAGCATATTAATGTGATCCTGGATGAGATAGAGTTATACTTCCATCCCGAGTATCAACGTCAGTTTGTCTGTCGTCTGCTAGAGGATATTCAGACGATCAACCTTGGGAATGCTGGGATAGAGAGCATCAACATTCTTCTAGCGACCCATTCGCCTTTTATCCTGTCGGACATCCCGAGTAGTAAGGTGCTACGCCTCAAGGATGGGAGGCCTTATGAAGGCAGTGAACAGACCTTCGGGGCAAATATCCATAGCCTCTTTCGAGATTCCTTCTTTATCCAAGGCGCACCAATCGGAGAGTTTGCCAAGAATAAGATCAAAGAGATCGGCACACGCATAAAGGAAGCCAAGGATTTAGCCAAGGTCGAGCGCGCGATCGCCTTAGTCGGTGAGCCTCTTATCCGCCGTCAGCTCCTACGCCTCCTAGATGAGAAGAAGATCCTGGAGAGAAAGACTGCCGACGAATTACGGGAGGAGATTTCACGCTTGGAACAGAGGATAAAGGAACTCGAGAAACAAAAGAACGATGATCAGAATTAGAGTTCCAGAGATCAAGCGCATCGAGGAGGAGTACTTTGGTCGTCTAGAAAAGATTCTACCCAAAACTAAAAGCTCGATCTCTGCTTGGGAAGGGCACGACTCTCTCTATAATGAATGTAAGAAGGAGGCGTTGAAAGCTTACCGCTATTCTGTGCAGGAGATCGTGGATGCTAAGAAGAAAGATCCAGCTGGTGTATGGGAAGGCTTGTTGGGTAAGGTTCAAAAAGAGTTTGATGAAGAATTTAGAAAGACTCTCCAGAAAAAGAAGGGTTGGAAATCTAAAACATCTGAAGAACAAGATGAAGCAGTTCGTAGTAAGGCTCAGGATTTATTGGTGCGGTCTTTCTTTAATTATGAGGCTCGATCCCAATCCCTATTTCTAGATGGTAAAAATCTAAGACAATGGCTGGTCAAAAAGTTAGGACTACAGGTTTGTCCTTACTGCAATCGAGACTACATACGTCCACGAGAGAAAGGATCTGGAAAGAGAGGAGCAGAGCTAGACCACTATAAGTCTCAGAAAGATTATTTCTACCTAGGTTTGTCTTTTTACAATCTTATCCCCTCGTGCTATGAGTGTAATCATACAAAATTGGCAGAAGAGCTAGACTTGTATCCATACTCCTGTAGTTCTGAGCAGACACTGCGATTTAAGCAAGACGATCTGTTGGCGTCATATCTTGATCCGTCGGAGACCAAGATTAAGGTCGAAGCCACGAAGGGCGGGATAGGAGAGAAGAATATAGAAGTGTTGAACCTAGAGGGGCTGTATCAGCAACACGCTGATTTGGCTCAGGAACTGACCTTCAAGGCGCAGGCATATCAAGAGGGGTATTATGATCGTTTGGTGGAGACATTCGGAGATTTGGGTTTGTCAAGTCGTGAGATGCACCAGATGATCTTCGGGCATTACTGCCAGGAGCGGGACTATCAGAATGTACCATTGAGCAAGTTTACGCACGATATACTCGATCAGCTCGGAGTGAGTGATACGCTCTAGGCGAAGAATGGGCGAGAGGGGCGATGAGATCGAGGCTCGAGGGGGTAGAGTAGGGGCACCAGCAGGGCAAAGAAACAGGGGATCGGAAGCTAGGTAAAGTGGATAATATCTATTACCTTTGCCATACAAACGAATTAGTTCACGTCATTAACGACTATTCACCAATTAAATCATTCACGAGAATGGGAAGCAAAGCAAACCTCGACTGGTCATCCCTGACCTTCGGCTACGTCCCCACAGACTACAATGTCCGCTGCTACTACCGCAATGGCGCCTGGGGCGAACTAGAAATCTCCTCTTCTGACAGCATCAACATCCCCATGGCGGCGACATGCCTCCACTATGGGCAGGAATCCTTCGAGGGGCTCAAGGCTTTCGAGGGTAAGGATGGTAAGGTACGTGTCTTCCGTCCCGAAGAGAATGCCGCCCGTATGCAGCATACGAGCCGAGGGATTATGATGCCAGAGTTCCCCACGGAGCGATTCATCGAAGCTATGGAGACGGTCATTCGCCTCAACCGTCGATTCATCCCACCATACGAGTCGGGCGCATCGCTCTATCTGCGTCCGCTGATGATCGGTATGGGTCAGCAGGTCGGTGTGCGTCCCTCGGAGGAATATATGTTCATGATCTTCGTGACACCCGTAGGACCATACTTCAAGGAGGGCTTCCGTCCCACGCCTATGGCGATCATGCGCGGGTACGACCGTGCGGCTCCCCTCGGTACGGGTACTTACAAGGTCGGGGGGAACTATGCCGCGAGCCTCTACTCTGGTCAGCTCGCCCACAGCAAGGGCTACTCTGCCGTGATCTATCTCGATGCCAAGGAGAAGTGCTACATCGACGAATGCGGTCCAGCGAACTTCTTCGCCATTCGCGACAATACTTACATCACGCCCAAGAGTACTTCCATTCTGCCCTCGATTACGAACAAGAGCCTCATACAGCTCGCCGAGGATCTCGGGATGAAGACCGAGCGCCGTCCCATCCATATCGACGAACTACCGACCTTCGAGGAGGCGGGTGCCTGCGGTACGGCTGCCGTGATCAGTCCTATCGCACGTATCGATGACCTCGATACGGGTACGAGCTACGTCTATTGCCCCGACGGCAAGGCTGGCGCGATCAGCGAACGTCTATATCATAAGCTCCGCGCGATACAGTATGGTGACGAACCAGACGTACACGGCTGGGTGCGCATCATAGAGATGTAAGCCTCGGGCTAGACCTATCGCCTAGCTCAGACGAACGAAAGCTCCTAGACCATAGCCCAGCGGGCGAGGTCTAGGAGCTTCTGTTTGCCTCGAGGTATCGTCCATAGGTGAGAAATAGGGGATGAATACACCCCGAGGGAGAAAAATCTTTGCTCCGCTATCGCATTCTATCTGCGTGCATTGGCTTGCGCCTCTCGGATAAATCTCAAGAAAAACGTCGGGAGGTGTTGCACGATTCAGAAATACTACCTACCTTTGCAGAGCAAACAACAAAGGACTGGGCAGTTACCAGAGTGGCCAAATGGGGCTGACTGTAACTCAGCTGGCTTACGCCTTCGGTGGTTCGAATCCATCACTGCCCACAACTAGAGTGTTAAGACCTAGGGTTTGCGGAAGTAGCTCAGTTGATAGAGCATTAGCCTTCCAAGCTAAGGGTCGCGGGTTTGAGCCCCGTCTTCCGCTCACAGTATCACACCTCATAGCTTTAGTGCTGTGAGGTGTTTTGCTTTATGGAGCTTGGTCGCTCTGACTTCCTCTGAGATGGGGTTGATGATCCAGCTACGGAGATCCTTCGTACCTTTGTTCCCGATGAAACGATGGCTCACGCTCCTCATGCTTACCCTAGTAAGTGTCTCGTCGAGGCTCGTGGCGCAGGAGATCGATTCGATCTCTGTGGACGAACGTCCGCGCTCGCGTCGTGCCGAGGTCAAGCGTCGTCTAGATAATTATCTGGACGGACGCGATCAGCGTGCGCATGTTCGGGTCGATACACTCTATCTGATGCGCCCCGAGCAACCTATTCGTCTGCGTGCGCAGATCGTCACTTCGGGGACGAAGATGGCTTTCGTGGCGCGTCCTGATGGCAATGACCTTCGTGTGGACTTGTCCTCCCGCATCAAAACCGCCCTCAGTCTCGGAGCGGCTTATCGTGGTCTCTCTGCGAGTATATCTATTCGTCCGCTCAATCTCCTGGGGCGAAACTCCGACTCTGAACTTACCCTTGCCAGCTATACCAATCGCTATGGCGTCGATCTCTCCCTACAGTCTACCCGCACCTACGCAGGCCATGCCCAGCTCTCTGGGACAACGTCCGTCATAGAGGCGGGTAGTCTGCATCATACCAGCGCCACGCTCAGCGGGTATTATGCACTAAATCATCGAAAATTCTCCATCCCTGCGGCATTCTCTCAGTCATGGATTCAGCGACGTAGCGCAGGGAGTGTCCTCCTCGGGGCTACTGCGACACTCGGACGCATAGATCGCCCTGGCGATGTCGAGGGAATGCGTCGGATCGACTATGGGTATGTTAGTCTCGGGGCGGGCTATGGATATAATATGGTACTGCGCTCGGGTTGGCTCATTCATCTCTCGGCTTTGCCCCAATTGGTCTTGTATAGTCGTGGCTATCTCCTGGGTGATCTCGGCGCACGTAGCTTCACGGACACTCCTGCCCTAGAGCTTGTCAGCGTCGGCAGGCTAGCGGTGATCCGAAGTTTCTCTCGTTATTTCGTAGGAGTCTCGTCTCATGTCCTGCTTGCTCGTATCGGTTCGCCCGACGGATTTCAGCTCTCGACCGAGCGCTGGCGTAGTCGCCTCTTTTTCGGCGTACGCCTCTAAACGAATGGTCGCAGGTGAGACGTCTAGTCGGGGATGGATTCGCTTAGAAGACACGAGGTCTCATGAGACAATAGTAGTCCGACGCTGAAGGCTCTTCGGCGTCGGACTATATTTATATGCTGTCGTCTGGTCTAGCCAAGGTATTTCGCCTTGGCGGATGGGGACGGAGGCTCTATTTAGAACCAGCGGATACGGCGGAACAGGAAGAACGCCGAGGCAGAAAGGGCTATCGATATGAGGAGAATGCCCCAGAAAGCAAAGCGCCATTGATCCACGAAGACATTCACGTTCATCCCGTAGAAGCTCGCGATCATCGTCGGTATCGTCAGCACGATCTGAAAGCTCGTCATGCGCTTCATGATCGTATTCACATTATTGGAGATGATACTACCGAGGGCGTCCATCGTGCTGTTGCAGATGTCCGTGTAGATATTGATCGTGTTGGTTGCCTGGCGTAGCTCGATGCCCACGTCTTCGATGAGGTCGGGATCGATCTCGCCGATACGGCTTGCATTGCGCTGACGACCTAGGATGGCTTCGTTGCCTCGGATGCTGGTCGAGAAGTAGACGAGTGACTTCTGCAGGCGCATGATGCGCATCAGGTCTTCGTTTCGCACGCTTTCCTCAAGGTCCTTCTCTGCACGGTTGATTTCTAGATAAATCAGCTTGAGGTACTTAAGGAACCACACCGCAGATGAATAAATAATACGAATGATGAAGTCCGCCTGCGAGGTGATGACAATATTCTTGCGCCGAATGTGGCTAATGAAGTCTGGAAGGATCTGCGTCTTGCGGTAGCAGACGGTGATCGTCGCCTTGGGTCCCGAGATGATACCCAGCGGGATGGTCATATAGGGCAGACCCTGCACGTTGCTTTCTAGAGGGATGCGCAGGATCGTGAGCGTCCATTCGTCCTCGCGCTCGGCACGTGGGCGTTCGTCAGCATCGGCGATGTCGGAGAGGAATTCTGCTGGTACGCCTAGTTCGTCCGTGAGATAATATAGATCATCCTCGTCGGGGAACTCAACGTTGATCCAGCACTTGGGCTCATAGTCAGTTAGCTGAGGGATTCCCGCAGCCATACTCATAAAAGTTCTCATTCGCTTGCTCTGTTATAGTCTAGTGTAATGGATAATGCCAGCGCACAGACTGCCGTGATCCTACTAGACAAACCCTAAGCGAATGCTTGCTCCAGAGCGGAGCGGTGGCTTATAACTTAGTAGGACGGTTACCCGTGCCTGTCATCTGACTACTCGGAGGGATAGACTCGTCCATATCTTTGAGTTAATGATTTATTTACCGAGGACAAAAGTACTCAAATAATCTCAGCCTGCCAACCGCCATTGGCCCCATGCGATCCCTTTCGTGCGTCCCGCCCTTATCCCTTCTCGCCACGAATGATCTAGGACAAAAAATAGCCCCGAAGACCTTTCGCTGAAAAATGATAGATCTTTTCTCCCAAAAACATCGATGTTTTTGGAGAAAATGATAGAACTTTTTGGGTGAAAACATCGATGTTTTTGCCCAAAAAGTTCTATCATTTTTTCGGTTGGTATCAGCACTCTGCCCGAGAAGGTCCTGAGAAGCCCTGCCTAGGCTCTGTAGATCCAGCGCAATGAATAAAATAATCGAATAATAAATATTTTGCAGATGTGAACCCTCTCATAGGTCAGAGGGTTTATCCATTACTCTGCAAGGGGTATATCTAGACGATATTAGAATTGAGATTGATAAATAAGATGATAGATGACCGCCTGGACACCAGGCGTGTATACGTGTGTCCTGTGGCTGAGGCAATCGTGCTCAGCGCTCAGAAGGATCTTTTTCGTGATTTGTCGCTGGCAGCGATAGAGGATGCACTATTAGAGAAACTGGAAGATGAGGGAGAACTATAGTTTTATGGCTAGAGGGCGCGCCTGGCGTACTCTCTTGGTGGCGTTGGTGTCGGTGCTTATGCTGAGCTGTCAGCGTCAAGATGATGGGTGGCAGGCGGGCGATGGCGCAGAGACGACCAACCAGACAGAGACCTCACATGGAGAGTTCGCCCTCGTGTCGGTAGAGTCTAGTGGTAAGGGGCGTGTGGTAGAGCTGAACCTTGCATTGGATATCGATGAAGATCAGCTCCGTGCACTCCAGTATAGCGAAGACAATGCTACAGGAGCTCTAGCGGGCTATGAGATCCCAGAGGAGGAGAAAGCACTCATGATCCTGCGTAAGGTCGGAGACCCTGCGGCTACGACCTATGTCGAGGTGAAGTGGCGCCAGCGTTCGTCTACGAGCGTCCAGCTAGAGAAGATGACTGTGCCTCTAGCCACGGAGACTATCACCTCCGCTGACCAGTGGTATATCTCATTCATCTTAGGAGGTACATCCTATGATCGCACGACAGGAGCCGTCACGATGGGTAGCTCCACTGCAGAGGAGCTACCGACCTCGGGACTTGTGGAGATGCCTTACAGCACAGCATGGGCACGCCTGGTGCTTACAGAGGCAGAAGGTAAGATCTCGGGTAAGCTCCCAGAGAGTGGATCGAAGCTAACGTTTCGTCCCATGGGTGCACTTCTTCGCCTGCAGTACTACAACGATATGCTGGAGAGCTACACGGCTGAGCGACTAACGATCTCTACGAATGCGTGGAGACATCGCGGGACGTTTAGTAATATGGGCTACGAAGATGCTGCTCTCGAGGGACAATATCCCGTCTGGACGCCGATGGCTGAGGGATCGGGAGGTACATCTCCGCAGGTGGCTAGCTGGTCTTACACTTTCGGTACCGAGGCTGGTAGCACATCACAGGCACTGACGCTCCCTGCAGGTGCAGGCTGGTCGGTCGATCGTACCGTCTGGGTGTGGGGAATGCCCACTGGTGTGGCAGATGCTAGCACTGACACTGCTATAGATATGGACGTTCGTCCAGCGACACAGCCTACGGCATCTGTGCGTAGTGCCCGTACCTATAGCAAGAAGGGGCATCGTGCCCTCAAGTCTGGGCGTACCTATCGCCTGTCCAATATCTTGACGAGCGAACCGATCATCTCGGAGATCTACTATCAGTACGTACCGAGATCGATCAATGCTGATCAACCTACGGCCAATCGCAACTACTCGATCGTCGAGATCTACAATCCTACGGCTAGTCCTGTGGACCTTAGCCGCTATGCCCTGGCTCGTCTCGTACCAGAGTCCGCCACAGGGCGCAATCTATTCTTTACCTCTGGTGGGACGAATACGCCCGATCCTGCCATAGCAGCCCCTGTGCCACTCATTACGGTGACAGGCAGTGCCTCAGCGATCGCAGGATTCTCTGCCAATCGTACGAGCTATCCCGAGCCGTGGTACAAGTCTATCTATGGTACACCGGAGGCTACTCTAGCTCCTGGGCGTACACTTCTCATCGGTGCTGGGGGATATATCCACACGACGAACCTCCCGAGCAAGAATATTGATCTATTTACCGCCCAGCTTTCTCTCGAGGGGATCTATACAGGTACCCAGACGATACGGGAGCTGGAGCGTCTGGACTATCCACGTGCAGGTATGCAGGCGGACTCTGCTGTACGTGCTGGCTTCGCGCAGGCGATGGTTGCCATCGACAATTCCAGCAATAAGGATCGCGATCCCAATCCCTATGGCGTCGGTGGGGTACTCCAGCTCGGCAATGGGCATGGTATTGCGCTCCTGCGCTCCACCGTCCAAAGTGATGGGACGTATCGCGTGGAGGTCGTGGATACGAGTGTGCCTCTAGGCAATGCGACCTCTGCGACGAGCTATCGCAGTGAACTGCTCCAGCAGATCAAGGCTTCCTCGGACTATGCTCCAGCTTCGCTTGATCACAATGCCACGATGTCTTACTCTGTGGTGCGTGCCAGCGGGGTGAATTTCCCGACGGCAGAGCACCAACCTACCGAGTGGATCGTGTCCGCTAATGAGAATGACGGCATCAAGTCCATAGGTACCCGCGACTATGTCGCAGGGCTGACCCCCTTCGGGCGGAACTATAGCGGCTACGACGTAGCTAATAATCCCAAGCGAAATCCATTCTGGGGGAGCAAACGATTCGTGCCGATCGTCAAGGGCTGGGCTGATGTCCCCGAGACTGGGCAGAATGTGTTCAACCTCGGTGTCAGCGAAGTCGAGGGAGAGTATGTACTCGTACCCGTGGCGAGTGCTACGGCGAGCGAAGAGCAGGCAGCCTATCCGATCGGAAGCTCCTATGATGGTAGGTACGACACCTTCTATCATTCACGAAACAGAGGTGATAGTCCCCAATTTCCCATTATCCTTACCTATCATCTCGAGGAAGCTCAGACGCTCTCGCATATTATTTATTACCCCAGAGATCAGAACGGTAGTATCAATGCCTACGAGCTGGAGGTTACTTACGAAGACAATTCCAAGGAGACTGTGCTGAATACCTCCCTCGGTAGCCCCACCGTAGCGACACGAATCACCTGGCCAGGTATCGAGGATCGTAAGATCAAGACCGTCGTCTTCAAGGTCAAATCTACCTACTACGGGGTGCTTGCAGTGCGCGAGATGGAGTTTCATCGTCGCTCTGACAATTATTTTGACTCCTCACGTCTCTTCGCTGACCTAGCTTGTACGGAGCTAAAGGCGGGCGTTACTCTAGAGGAGATCAATGCCGAGCCGAATGTTTTCTTCCGAGAGATGGCTCGTCGTATGCTCCAGGGGACATATCCTCGTGAGTTTCGTATCGCGGACTACGAGGCTTATCCCACGTCAGACCTGCAGCGTGAGGTTAATAAGACGCAGTTCCGCTACTCCATGTTTGACAATCCTACAGGGATCGTCGCTACAGCAGGGGAGGAGCTGGTCGTGCTCGTAGGAGAAACCAGGGGTTTCCCTCTGACGATGCGCGTGCAGAATCCAGAGAATGGCTTCGGAGGAGATAGCTATGAGCTCTCGCCAGGGCTTAATAAGATCAGGATCTCTAGGAGTGGGCTCGTGTATATCATGTACAATGTCCCCCAGATAGAGATCAATCGCACGACCTATCCCGATATCCGCGTACACTTCGCCAATGGCACGGGCAAGGTCAATGGCTACTATGATGTACAGGATCCCAAGCTCTCGGAGCGATGGTCGGAGCTTCTGAGCAAGGCTACTTATACTGCTTTCGATGTGCTTGGGGAGCATAGCCACCTTATCTTCCCCACGTCGAGCTTTAGGCAGAATACACCTAGTGGTAAAATACTCATCGGACTTTACGATAAGGTCGTTCGATCCGAGATGGAGCTACAGGGATTGGTCAAGTATGGCAGAGCTTTCCGCAACCGAATGCTCTTCTATGTCTCGTACGGAGGCTACATGTATGCCACGCCGTACTATACAGGCTATCACCATAGTACGATGAATACCCTCACGACGCCATCCGTATTCGTCGAATGGCCCTGGGGCGTGGCGCACGAAGTCGGTCATATGAATCAGACTGTCGGGCTCAACTGGGGCGGACTTATCGAGATCTCGAACAATATTCAGTCGCTGTACGTAGAGGAATCTGTCTTCGGCAACCCCTCACGATCTATCCGAAATGACTGGTACACCACAGCATGGAATGCTCTTTATCGTACGAATAAGACGCTGACGACCGAGTCTAAGGCAAACAATTCGCTGATCCCATTTTGGCAGCTGGAGCTTTACTTCGGCAATGTCCTAGGACGTACGCCTCAGCTCCAGTCCGACAAGGGTGGATTCTTCCCTGACCTGTACGAACTCCTACGTACTACCAATATCCCGAATAACCTCAGTGATCCCGTGCAGAACGGCGATCAGCAGGTGAATATGGCATACTATGCCTCCAAGGTAGCAGGGATGGACCTCACGCACTTCTTCGAGCAGTGGGGATTCTTCCGCCTTGCCGATAATGAGGAGCACCGCAATACGTATGACAATGCTTTCCGCATTACGGTGACGCAGGACAAGGTCGATGCTGTCAAGGCACGTATCCGCGATCTTGGTCTCACGCCTCCGCCCATGGCGCTGGAGTATATCACGAGCCTCAACTGGCGAATGTTTGAGACGCTCCGTCCGATCGCCATCGGCACTGCTTCGCGTAGTGGCCGCGTGATGACGATGTTTGGCTGGAGCAATGTCGTAGCTTGGGAAGTGGTGGATGCCTCCGGGCGTCTCCTATACACCTCTACGGGACGTATCTCAGCGGAGGCTACGAGCGATACGTTCACGATCGACTTTGACTGGGTGTCGGGCTACCAAGTGCGGGCTATTGCTGCCGACGGCTCCCGCATCGTCGTGTCGCAGATCCAGTAATCTAGGGGAATGGTAAGTCGCTGGTCTACAGCTCTTACTTCTCCTCGAAAAAATGATAGAACTTTTTGGGTAAAATGATGGATGTTTTTGCCCAAAAAGTTCTATCATTTTCTCGAAAAACATCCACCATTTTGAGGCAAAACATCTATCATTTTCTCGAGATAGTGCTTTGGCTTCTCCGGAGGGATCTTTCTTCCCGCCTTACTGCCAGAAGTAATCCAAGCGCTTGCGTCTGTTTTTAGGTGTAGACGGTCTGCAGTCTGCTGTGAGAAGCTTTATGGCTTGGGGTAGAGGGTGGAGTTATATCGATGTGTTTGTGCAAAAAACAGTTATCTTTGTGCTTGAAATGGACACGGATGAATAGACTCTTTCGCTAGGGGTCCATAGATTATCGAACTCAACAAAAGACAAATATGACAAAGAAATCTATCTCTGTCCTCAGTGGCATGCTGGCTCTAGCAATGCTTCTCCTGCCGACCTCGGTGCTCGCGCAGAACATCAAGCTTAAGATGAAAGGCACGACGCTGAAAATCCAAGTGCGTGGGGGCTCGCCTACAGCCAATGGCACTACTCTCTCGACCAGTGCCGTCAATACCCTAACAGTGCAAGTGGGAGAGGAAGTCGTGATCGCAGGCAATCCACAGCAGCTCCTTATCGAAGGATCGGATGTGGAGACGGCTGACCTCTCTGCTGCTCCAGCTAGTCTTACGCGCTTCATTTTCAATACGGGCACGCTCGATGCGATCGATCTCTCGGGAGCTACTAACCTGACTTTTCTACGCCTAAGCGATTATAGGTATCTGACTACGGTCGATATGTCTCGTCTGTCTAAGCTTGAGGAAGTGTACTTCGGGAAATATGGCGATGACTACCTACAGCGTTCGCTTCGCAATGTGACTTGGCCTACGACCAATGTGATCAAGAAGCTCACGTTCTACGAAGTATCTATCCCTAGCATTGACTTCACACGCTTCCCTGCTCTGACGAGCCTGGATATCCGTGGTGGAGGTGATGGCTCTTTTGCTCAAGAATGGACGTTCCCTAATAGCCCAAATCTAGAGAAGCTTATTCTCTTCCGCCAGCGCTACAGCACGAATGTCAATGTCGCGCACAATCCTAAGCTTACGGAATTTCAGTACTCTGGTAGTGATGCTGTGACCTCACTCAAGGTTTCTGGTGCTACAGCTCTCAGCACGATCGCACTTAACCAAGGTAGTGGCTGGTCTATCCCTGCTAATCTCAAGGTGATCGACCTAAGCAATAACGGTATGACAGCTATCGATACCTCTGCAGGATCAAGCCTCTTCTCGGGTGCTGGGGTGCGTGCTGTGGATGTGAGCGGAAACAAGCTTACGGCCTCTGAGCTAGACAAGATCATCGGGCTACTTCCCCAGGGTGATGGCACTGGTGCCTATGTGTTCGCAGGTGAGAAGACGCCATCCGAAGGCAATGCTTTCGGTGAAGCGCAGAAGGCTGCCCTCAGAGCCAAGGGCTGGGCGGTCGGCTACCCCCTCTCTATCGGTGGTGTGGACTACTACACTGCGCGCATCTATCCATCTGTGACGAGCGATGTCGTGAAGATCGAGAATGTAGCACCTAATGCAGAGGTGCTGGTACATAGCACTGCTGGTGCTCTCGTCCAGACGACCACGACGGATGATCTAGGTCAGGCAGAGCTTTCTCTACTAGGAAACCCCAGCGGTGTGTACATCGTATCTGTAGGTATGACCAAGCAGCGCGTTGTACTCCGCTAAAATCCAGTAATAACCCTTCCATCTGAAGGGATCTTACCCCACTCGACTAGGTCACCTCTCTCGAATTACGCCAGAGCGTCGGGAGAGGTGATCTCTTTCGCAATCTACAGAATGCAAGACTTATCAGACAATAACAGCCACAGGACTGCTCGCAAGGTCGATTGCCTCGTCTTAGGAGGTGGACTTACTGGGCTGACGCTCGCATATCGTCTTAGCCGAGGGTGCAAGGTGCATCTCCTGGAGCGCATGGATATGCTCGGTGGAGCTATTCAGACCTATCGAGAGGGGGGCTTCGTCTACGAAGCTGGGCCCTCGACAGGTATCGTGTCACGTCCCGAGGTAGCCGAACTGATGGAAAGTCTCAGTGATCCGACACTCCTGGTGGAGGCAAGTCCGAGCGCACGGAGGCGATTGATCTACCAGCGGGGACAGTTCCGCCCTTTGCCCTCAGGTCTGTGGAGTGCCGTGCGTACGCCACTCTTTAGTCTAGGGGATAAGTTTCGTATTCTGCTCGAGCCCTGGCGCAGTCGTGGCACTGATCCCGACGAATCGGTGGCTTCGCTCACCAGGCGCAGGCTAGGGAAGAGCTTTTTTACCTATGCTATTGATCCGTTTATAGGAGGAATCTATGCGGGGGACCCCGAGACCCTGGTGACGCGCCATGCTCTGCCGAAGCTATATGCTCTAGAGCGGGACTATGGAAGCTTCGTTCGAGGCGCGATAGCCAAAGCGCGTGAGCCGAAGACACCACGTGATCGCAAAGCCAGTAAGCGTGTGTTCTCTACGCGCGCAGGCCTATCTAGTCTGATAGAGGTGTTGACGGAGCGTCTAGGGGAGGAATGCGTGACCCTCGGAGCAAGTATTCGTGCGATCACACGAACGCCCGAAGGACTATGGCACATCGAGACGCAGAGCGGAAGCTACCTAGCGCGTCGGGTCGTCTCTACGATCGGAGCGCATGCACTCGCCACTTTACCCCTTGGTGCCTCCGATGCACTATTAGAGTCCCTAAGGATCATGCGCTATGCGCCCGTGGTGCAGGTAGCTGTGGGCTATCGTGATGCTCGGGGTGTAGACTTCGATGCCTTCGGAGGGCTGGTGCCCAGCTGTGAGGATGATGAACTTCTGGGCATTCTTAATCCAAGTGCGGGCTTTGCTGGTCGTGCGCCAGACGGCGGGATACTGCTATCGGTCTTCCTCGGTGGCATGCGTTCGCCTAAGCTCATTGAGCGCAGTGACGAAGAAATCCGCAATCTTGTCCTCGAGCGTCTCTCTGCAATGCTCGGGATCCATCATGTGCCCGACCTCGTGCATATATTTCGCCATCAGTATGGGATTCCACAGTACGAGGCATCGAGCGATCGTCGCCTAGAGGCCATCGCAGAGCTGGAAAGGCTCTACCCAGGCTTCATCATCGGTGGCAATCTGCATGGTGGTATAGGGATGGCAGACCGAATAGCTCAAGCCTACGCCTTGGCTGAGCGCATAAATAGCGAACTCAACTCTACAGATCTTGCCCAATGATCACCTCGCGACGCTTACGAACACTCTTTCCCTTTCTGCTCGGCGCGCTATTACTCTTCTCTAGCTGTGGTGCATCACGCACTCCCGACCGCGTGCCCAAGAGCCGTGGTGCGCTGTCCATCGTGCAGGACTACCTGCGCTCGGAGCATATTGCCATCACGGATTCTAATAGGATCACATTGCTCCCGAGCGGCAGGGAGAAGTTTGACGACCTCTTTGCGCACCTTCGCCAGGCGAAGCACCACATTCATCTCGAGTACTTCAACTTTCGCAATGACTCTATCTCATCGCTTCTCTTTGACGTTTTAGCCGAGCGAGCAGCAGCGGGAGTTAAGGTGCGCGCGCTCTTCGACGCCTTCGGCAATATGTCCAACGATCAGCCCCTCAAGCGTCGTCACCTCGACAGCCTTCGCAGGCTCGGGATTGAGATTTATAAGTTCGACCCGATTCGTTTCCCGTGGTTCAATCACGTAGCCTCGCGTGACCATCGCAAGATCGTCGTCATCGATGGCTCGGTGGGTTATCTCGGCGGGATGAATATCGCGGACTATTATATAGAGGGTAAGCAGAAGATCGGTCAGTGGCGTGACATGCATTGCCGTGTCGAGGGGGAGGCTGTGCGTGACTTGCAGGTAATTTTCGCCGAAATGTGGGAGAAAACCACGGGCGAGCAGCTAGCCGACAGTGTCTATTTCACCCCTTCTCTCCCCGCGGAGACGACCTCGCTTGCGATTGTCGATCGCAAGCCTTATGCCCGTCCGCATCAGCTTCGCGAGGCTTATGCCCTAGCGATCAGCCAGGCGGATAGTAGTGTGCATATCATCAATCCCTACTTTGTCCCCACGCGCAAGATCAGCCGTGCCATTCGCCAGGCACTCGCCCGCGGGGTGAATGTCGAGATTATGGTCTCGTCTGTGAGTGACATCCCTTTTACTCCCGAAGCTATGCTGCACAAGCTCCGCAAACTCGCCAAGCGTGGCGCACGTGTCCATCTATACAAGGAGGGCTTTCATCACTCGAAGGTCATGACTATAGACGGACGCTTCGGCACGCTCGGCTCGCTCAACCTTAATAGCCGTAGCCTGCGCTATGACTATGAGACGAACGTTTTCTTTTTCGACCCGCAGACGACCGCTCGATTAGACAGTATATATGCACAGGACGTTCGTGCATCAATTCCGCTCGACGATCATTATTGGCGCAAACGCAGTGTCTTCCGCAAGATCGTGGGCTGGTTTGCCAATCTATTTACGCCCTTTATCTAGACACTCTACGCCTAAATAACTATAGATCCCGGATTCCTCTCTAAGAGGAATCCGGGATTCTTTTTTGTCTGTGTCGCTCGGGTGAATGGAAGGTGGGCTATTCGTCAGAAGGTGTATTTCCTGTTCTCGCTTCCCTTAGGGGAAAAGCATCCAGCATTTTCGCCCAAATCCTCCACCGAATTTCCTAGAATATAGGTAGTTTCTTCCTAAGTCACCCATCACAGGTTATAAATATAGTACTTTACTCGTGTGAATATAGTACTGTATTTATATGAGTATAGTACTTTACTCGTATAAATATAGTACTATACTTATAGATCTCGACGGGTGTCTAGAGGAAAAGGATAGGGAGGATTCGGGAAATTCGATGGAGGTTTTCGGGAAAACTCCTAGCAGATTTCCTCCTCAGCGCAGGGCGGAAGGGTGGTTTATGAGGTGTTTTCATGTATCCTGTTTGTTTATGTCCGTTATTCCTGAGGTTGATTTTGTAGAAATGGCTATCTTTGTGGAGGTCACATCCTTTAATTGGGGTGTCTCTATATCATCATACTAACACAATTAATATCTGATCGTATGGACATCAATCAGTATCCAGCCGAGCCATTCCGCATCAAGAGTGTGGAAGTCGTACGCATGAACACGCGACAAGAACGAGAAGCAGTCATCCGAGCTGCAGGCTTCAATACCTTCCTCATCAATTCCGAAGACGTCTACATTGACCTGCTGACCGACAGCGGGACGAATGCCATGAGTGATCGTCAGTGGGGAGGAATGATGGTCGGCGATGAAGCCTATGCAGGTAGTCGCAACTTTCACCATCTGGAGCAGACCGTGCGGGAGCTCTTTGGCTTCCGCTACATGGTGCCGACGCACCAGGGACGTGGAGCAGAGAATCTGCTAAGTCGCATCGCCATTAAGCCAGAACAGTATGTGCCAGGCAATATGTATTTCACCACGACGCGCTACCACCAGGAGCACAACGGCGGTATCTTCGTCGATGTGATCCGTGACGAAGCTCATGACGCTGGACTGTGTGTTCCCTTCAAGGGGGACATAGATCTCGCCAAGCTTCAGCGCGTGATCGATGAGCATGGCGCAGAGCATATTGCCTACGTCTGCCTTGCTGTCACAGTCAATCTCGCTGGTGGACAACCTGTCTCCATGAAGAATATGCGTGCCGTACGTGAGCTAACTGCTCGCCACGGCATCAAGGTCTTCTATGACGCGACGCGCTGTGTAGAGAATGCTTACTTCATTAAGGAGCAGGAGGAGGGCTACGCCGATAAGTCTATCCGTGAGATCGTGCACGAGATGTTCAGCTACGCTGACGGCTGTACGATGAGTGGCAAGAAGGATTGCTTGGTCAATATCGGGGGCTTCCTCTGTATGAATGACGAAGGACTATTCCAGGCTGCCAAAGAGCTGGTCGTCGTCTACGAAGGAATGCCTTCGTATGGCGGAATGGCAGGGCGCGATATGGAAGCTATGGCAATAGGTCTGGAGGAATCCATGCAGTACGAATACATTCGTCACCGCGTGCTGCAAGTACGATACCTTGGCGAACGGCTCATTGAGGCAGGCGTTCCCGTCATCGAACCCATTGGTGGACACGCCGTCTTCCTAGACGCAAGACGATTCTGCCCCCATCTAACGCAAGACCAATTGCCAGCTCAGAGCCTTGCAGCTCGTCTCTACGTCGAGAGTGGCGTGCGTGCGATGGAACGTGGCATCGTCTCCGCAGGGCGTGATAAGGATACTGGGCGCAATCACGCTCCCAAGCTAGAGACCGTGCGCCTGACGATCCCCCGCCGTGTGTACACCTACCGCCATATGGATCTCGTCGCCGACGCGGTGATCAAGCTCTACCAAGATCGAGAGTCTATCCGCGGGCTACGCTTCGTCTACGAGCCCAAGCAGCTGCGCTTCTTTACTGCCCGCTTCGAGGAGCTATAGCCTCTTATCCAAATGAATTACTGCAGAGATCTCGTCGAGCGCGAGATCTCTGCAGTGCTACTATCCTGGCGAGTTAGCCACTCGGGGGGGGGCGACTGCTTGGTCGTGACGTGTATTAAACATCAAGTTCTTGTTGCAATTCACGCACCCGCGAGGGGTGCGACATGATGTCTGGGAGATCTATTGGGGTAATAGCAAGTTTCAATTCACGCACCCGCGAGGGGTGCGACGATATACTACAGATAATTAGCAGTATATATAGAGGTTTCAATTCACGCACCCGCGAGGGGTGCGACGCGAACTCACCAATCAAGCGACCATCTAAGGCGTGTTTCAATTCACGCACCCGCGAGGGATGCGACATATGCGCCCCGTAGAGAGCCAAGCGCGTCCCTGGGTTTCAATTCACGCACCCGCGAGGGATGCGACCCCGTTGCCTTATTGTCTGATGATGTGTAGCTCGGTTTCAATTCACGCACCCGCGAGGGGTGCGACGCTTCGATGCTGGGAGGCTCGCCACCTCTGTAGGAGTTTCAATTCACGCACCCGCGGGGGGTGCGTCCGAAGCCGCCAAGAAAGCCAGAGCATATCAAGAGCAGAAGCTGCGGGACAATCAGTTATGGTTCGACCGCAAATACCACGAGGACGCCACCCAGCGAGCCGACGCTCAGCGCATGATTACCAAAGTCCAGGAGATGGTCAACAAGCGCAACCGCCAGGCGCAAGGTATGCAAGCCGTCATGGGCAGCACGGCCGAAAGTGTCGCTACCGCACAAGAGGCTGGCAATGCCGCCATCGCTGATACGGCCAGCCGAATAGCCGCACAGGGCGAAGCCCGCAAAGACCTTATCGAGCAGCAGTACATCGCCCGCAGAGATGCAGCGCATGACGCCCTCTCTCAGATCGAGACCCGCCGCGCGGGTGCCACCGCACAGGCGACATCCGGACTGCTGGGCGTAGCCGGCAATATCGCCTCCGGATGGGGCGCCAACGAAGACGACACCACAACGAGCACCGCTAAACTCAAGTAATCACCATGATCAAGCAGCAATCATCAGAGGATACGAGCAAGGCGCAGCGCTCCGCCACCACTACGGCCCCAGCGCCCCAGCCCTCTGGCACTACGACTACCGCACCCGCAGCTCCGACCAAGAGCTATGTGGATATCTATAATGAGTTCGCCCCCTATACGCCTCCGACCCCGGAGCAGATCGCCAAGGAGCGCAAGCGCAGGCACTCCGCGCGCATCGTCTCGGCCGTAGGCGATGGACTCTCGGCTCTGGCCAACCTCCACTTCACCACGCAGTACGCCCCACATGTCGACCAAGGGGGGCTACAGCTGTCGGCTCGCAACAGGCAGCGCTGGGATCAGCTACACGCCCATCGAGAGACCAGACGCAAAGAGTGGGAAGCCGGATATAGGCGCGCCATCGAGATGGACAAGCAGCAGGGGCTGGCCGATCGAGACTTCGCCTTTCCCCAGGAGCAGAGCCGACAGCAGCAGGAGAACTGGCAGCAGACGCAGCAAGAGAACAAGGCGCGCCACGCAGCCGAACAAGACTACCGAAAGAGCCGTGACGCTGTGGGCGATGCACGCTACCAAGCCGAACAGGAGGAGCGCAGACGGAATCTGGCACACGAGCGGCGCGCCCGGGCCATGCAGCTACGGCTGGCGGAGAACCAAGACCGTCGCGAGCAAGAGCGACATGAAGACCTCATGCGTGGCGATGGCTACTCCTCCAGCCGCAGTGGGCGCACCGGTGGCACCCCATCCAGCAGCGGGCGAGGACGCGTCTATGGCAAGACCATCCGCTTCGGCCAGGACGGCCGCACGGTGCACATCCCCGAGGACGCCTACGAGAGTACCGTCGAGCAAGCCTGGCAGTTTCTCCCCGAGAAGACGCGCAAGGCCTACGAAGACAAGTACGCCAAGAGCCGTGGCGCACAATGGTTCACCTCACCCGCCACAGGTCAGGGCGGTGTGGGCGGTGGCCTGACGTACGATGAGAAGTTTGCCGCCATATCCGCCCTGGCGCACAACGATCCGCGCGTACAGCAGAAGCTCCTGGAGCTTACCGGTGCAGCGCCCGGTGGCTATGCCTTCGGCTCCGAAGTACGCCAGGCGCAGCTCCAGAAGGTCAAGCGCATGCAAGACGAGCTGCGGCAAGCCAGCCAACCAGCAGCGAATCCGCCAGCTGAGCATCAG
>JBHACZ010000072.1:0-6443 GCA_041854825.1 Porphyromonas sp.
GATCTGAGGCCATGTGATACCTGGCTCCTCTGAGAGAGCCTTGAGGTGATCCTCCATCTTGTCCCACACTACCACACCGAGGATCTGAAGTCCCTTGGGTGCGTAGGTCTTATTGATCTCTACAAGACCAGGGATAGCACGACGGCAGGGACCGCACCAGCTTGCCCAGAAGTCTACGAGCGTGTAGTGACCCTTGCCGACGAAGTCGCTCATCTTGGTGGGTTCACCTGCGCTAGTGACACCAGTGAAGTCGCGGTAAGGCTTACCCGCTGCAGTCTCTGTAGCAGCGTCCATGAACTTGACCAGACGCTGGATGGCAGGCTGGGCGAGTACCTCGGGAGCAATGATACCCTTCCACTCGGCAAGCTTGGCATCTGCACTAGGCTCCCCGAAGTTGATGACGTCGATGAAGAGCAGACCAGCGATGGCGTTGTCCTTGTGGGTACGAATAGCTGTGTCTGTAGTGGCGAGGATTTTCTCTAGTGTGCTTGCCTGTAGGGCTAGGGATGCACTCTCGTCCTCCTCCTCGAGTGACTCAGCTGCTACTCGATGTTCGTCCATGATCGCGACACGATCAGCGAGGATCTTGGCATAGGCATCATTGAGTGGCGTGCCCATGGCTGAAGCCCCCTCAGCTGTAACGGTGATGTTGCCCGCCTCTAGGATCAGAGGAGTGTCGAAGGTGCGAGGTACGCCGACGGATACGATGCGCTGAATCTCAGCCTCGGCACGAGGTGCGAAGGTGAAGGCATTATCCTTCACGATAGTACTGTCGAGGAAATTACGCCCCTCAGCACTACGCTCGATGAGATAGACGTATTTGCCCTCTAGTCCTAGTTCGGCGCCAACGGTACCTGTGATGTTTACCGAAGAGACCTTGGACTGAGAGCACGAGGCTAGGGCAAGGGTGGCGAGAGCTGCCACGGCGAATAGTTTTCTTTTCATTGGATTGAATTTTATAGATTATTATTGAGAATAATCGCTTGAGAAGCGCGGATTAGCAGTCCTCCATACCACAGCTATGACCCTCGGGGTCTAGCTCGATGGTGATGTGGTGGATCTGGTGGTGTAGGGCTATATGACGAATGATGTCCTTAAGCTCGGCGATCTGCTCGGGCGAAGACGTCTGGACATATACGGCGTGAACGGAGGCGATGTTCTCCTCACCGTTGAGCGTCCAGAGGTGGAGATCGTGCATGTCGAGGATGCCTGCGACTGCACGCACCTCACGCTCGAAGGCCTCGGTGTCTACGCCTGCAGGTACGCCCTGCAGGAGGATTCGGAAGGTGTCGCGGAGGTTGAGGTACACATTGTAGAGCATCCACCCCGTGATACCCAGGGAGAGCAGTGGGTCGAGGATGGGGATCTCGACGAAGTGCATCACGATACTTACCACGAGTACGGCAGCCCAGCCGAGCACATCCTCCATGAGGTGTAGACGAATAGCACGTTCGCTCAGCGATTGCCCACGGCTCATGCGCCAGGCAGCAAAGCCATTGATCGAGAACCCAATGATGGCAAGGATGATCATGCCGTTAGTATCGGGCATCGAGGGGCTAAGGATGCGTTCGATGGCAGCATGCACGACGAAGAAAGCACCGACGATGAGCATGATCGAGAGGATGAGTGCAGAGAGAAGCGAGAACCTCTTGTAGCCGTAGCTGAAGTGGCGATCTCGTCCACGCTTAGACACACGCTCTATATATAATGCCATCCCGAGAGACATCGCATCGCCGAAGTCATGTAAGGCATCCGAGAGGATCGAGATACTTCCGGTGAAGATACCCCCGATGACCTCGATGACGACGAAGACGAGGTTCAGCACGAAGGCTAGGAGAATGTTCTTCTCGCTAGCTCCGTGATGGTGGTGATGGATGCCGTGATGACATCCGTGGCTGTGACCTTGATGGTGGTCGTGCTGGTTGCCTGTGGTATGAGGATCCATATAGAGGAATAGTTTGAGAGACTGAGGTTGTGAGAGAGGTTATTTCTGCTCAGAGTCCCCACGGCGTAGCCAGTCGAGCGAGACGCGCGTGAAGTAAATATCATAGGCAGGGCGGTCGTCTTCCTCAGAGATGATACCTATAGTGCCATCGCCTAAGGGAACCACTTCGCTGTATGCCGCTTCGCCTGTGCAGAGGGTGCGGGAGATAGGCCACGTCTTGCCCTCGTCCTCACTCATATATATACGCAGGTGATCTCGTGTGGGGGATGCTAGGAGCGTGTGCAGGATGATGTTCTTGCGTCCTTTGCCATCGCGCTCGAGGCTGTAGCGTGTCAGGGCGGCATTACAGTTGTTGCCGACGAGCTCTTCCCATACGGCGGGCTGACTCCACGTCATGCCGTGGTCGCTGGAGCGCACGTAGGTGCGAGGGGTAAATCGCTCACGGTTTCGGCTGGAGATAAGGAGATCACCATCGGCAAGCTCAAGAATCTTCGCCTCATCGCCATTAGTACGTGCCACAGGGGAGGCTTGCCATGTCTTGCCGAGGTCGTCGGAGTAAACCATTACATTGTCCATAGCTCCGCCCCACGTCGCATCCACGCGCATCGCTGCGACGAAGGCAATACGTCCCTTGCTGGTGATAATACCATTGCCCGAACCGAAGAAGCCTCCATTGGGATAGCGGTCTGTGTAGACCTGCTGGGTAATATCTCGTGCAGGAGTCCATGTGCGTCCACCGTCACTGCTCATCGTGAAGTACATCTCTAGAGGCTTGTCGGCAGCAGAGGGATAGAACCACAGACCAGAGCCTGCGATCATCACCATATAGATATTCTTGCCATCGGTCGTCATAGCAGCATCGCCATAGCCGTGCTCGGGTGTTCCCTTCGCCACGGTAATGGGCTGTGACCAGGTCTTGCCGTTGTCTCGGCTGATCTTAACCTCAATGTCGATGTCTGCAGGGAGGTCGTAGTCGGAGTTTTTGCGATGGTCTACTGCCGCCACGAGGTTGCCGTTGGCGAGGCGGACGATGCTGGGGATGCGGTAGGAGGCAGACTTGCGTTCGCCTGGTGCCCACATGAGGGTGCGCTCGAGGACGATCTCGTGCTGCGTCTTGATGTTGCCCACAGGGCGGAAGGCTGGTGCACCTGCCAGCTCGATGCTCTCGATCTCGGTGGTGACAGTCGTGCCTTCATTTGCAGAGGGGCGCACGTCTGCTACTAGCCACAGACGGCTCTGTGCCGTTATCTGTGGCGCGCGCTTGACGCGGGTGAGGGTCGTCGTCGCTCCCGAAGGTTTGCCTTCGGCGATGAGTATGCCTGGGGTGCGAGGATCATAGCGGTCGCCATTCTCTGTAACGTACAGGCGTAGAGCGCGTACACTGCGGGCAAGGTCAGCCCCAGTGGTGACGGTGAGACGCTCCAGCACTGCGGGAGCGTGCAGACCGAGGGTGAAGGTACGTAGAGCTTCACGCGTGCCACGTCCGATGAGGCTGGCATTCGTCGCATGCTCATCGAAGGTCTTCACCAGAGCGTGATCAAGTCGCTTCGGGAAGCCGTGTAGCTGAGCTGTGATGCGTCCTGTAGCGTCGCGTAGCTCGGTGTCTCCACTGCGGTAGTTCTCGAAGTCAAAGGCTGCCACGAGCCCCTTCGTATCGGGGGCGATGCGTTCGGTCTCTCTATCCTGTAGCAGTTCGTCCACCGAGAGGGCGCGATCATAGAGACGTACATTGTCCAGGCGACCTGCGAAGAAATTCGTTGCCTTGCCATCTCTTTGCCCAGCTCCGATGAGCAGGGGGAGGGTATTGACTGCAGACCAGGCGCGTGAGATCTCTGTCTGCTGGAGTACCTGTTTGCCATCGACGTAGAGGGTGATCGTCCCTGCTGTACGATCCACGACCATAGCCCCGTGATACCAATGGAAGATATAGGATGCACTAGGGGCTGCACCCCAGCCATCCAGAGAGGAGGTATAGCGCCCTGCTCCGTCGGGTAGGCTTGCTCCGAGGAAGGTGTCCGACATCGTGCGCATGCCGAGGATCTCATAGCCAGATCGATTGAGCGAATCTGTCAGCCCGAGGTCTCTGCGTGAGAGGATGCGCATAGGCTCTCCGTAGATGAAAGCACGGTTGCCCCACATCCACCAGGAGATGGTATAGCTACTGCCGAGGGGAATGTCTAGCTCTGGTCTAGAGGCAATGCTGATATACTGGCTCTTGCCGTCTAGCTCGATATAGTTCGTCCGACTCTGTGCCAGTGTACTAGGGCTAGAGAGTGCAGTCAGCCCGAGGAGCGAGGCACCGATGAGGAGTTTGGCTTTGTTCATTATGCTGTTGTCTTTGATTTGCTTGTATAGATTCGCCCATCCCAGTGATGTGGGATAGGGGCTTCGTTTACTGGAAATGCAGGTTAAAACTGATCATACGCGTACGCCCCGAGCTAATAGCATTGGTATAGTGCAGGCGATAGTCGTCTGCGAACTCTGGGCGATTGGTCTGAATGATATTCGTTAGTCCATAGCTGAGGGATAACTCGGGCGAGAGCTTAAACCATCCCATATACAGATCGATACCTGCCGAGAGGATGAGCCCCAGGTCGAGGTTGCGATAGCGAATGAGGTCATCGCGTCTAGCTCCGAGCGCGAAGGCTCCGTAGACCCCGCCCGCGACATAAGGGCGGACGTTGTTTAGCCGTTCGGCTGCCCACTTGATCTGTACAGGGACGCTTAGGAAGGTAGAACGTACCTGTACGCGCTCTGTCTCCTCCGTCCCATTGCTGAAGGCCACAGGCTTCTCGCCAAACTGTAGATTGGGACTAATCCGTAGCTCAACGCCAGGCTTGAGTACCATGCCACCGAGCACGCCTACCGAGAATCCAGGATTCCACTCTGCCACCTCAGCGTACATCGGTACGCCGCTGGGCAGTATGTAGCCCGCATTGCTAATGCGTAGATCCTGTACATGACCTCCTACAGAGAAGCCGAGGTAATAGCGTTTGAGATCGGCGTAAGGCATACGGCGTACCTGCTCGCGCTGAGCGCTAAGCGAAAGGCTCCCACCTAGTACCATCGCGAGCATCGCGATAGCTATTCCCATCGTGCGGCATACCTGCCTGCTCCATCCTGCAATAACCATAGTGCCACAAAGATAATGAAAACCCTGCGATCCCATCCCTGCCGTGTAGCTCATCCTGCCTCCCTGTAGTGGGCAGTGTGGCTCTGGCATTCGTCAATGAGAGAGATAGCTCTGAGTGAACTAGAACGTATATGGCGGGCTGGGTAGTACCGAACTCTCGTAAAAAGAATTTCCCCGACGAGTGCGGATACTCGTCGGGGAAATTTACATCATTAGCCTTCAGCCTCTCTCTCGGGTAGGACGTAGACGCTGTGCGTCCTGCGTCCACGTGTGGAGAGTGCGCCAGCCTCGCGGAGCTTGACGAGTTCACGTCCCGCACTTGTGCGAGAGAGACCTGTCAGTGCTGTGTATTCGGCGAGGCTAATGCTTCCGTGGGTCTGGATGTACTGCACGACGCGGGCGAGACGCTGGTTCTGTCCCGTCCGAGGAGAAGTGTATTGCCTGCCTCGTGCACGCTCTAACGTACAGCCCTCTGCAGTCTGACGGACGAATGACCGATCAGGGCGGAAGTTGATCTTGCCTACGGTGATGCTTGTGGCGTTTCTGCGTTTGCCATCTTCTGTCTCGCGCTCGATGCCGGGCTTAAGCTCTAGGGCGGGTGTGAATGACCCCATGCCATTGATGCGCACAGAGTATCCCCATGCCATATAGCTGGCGATTTTTTCGGTGAGTGTGCAGATGATCCCTTCGACCTCGCCCACGCCGAAAGTCGTGCCGTCAGCGATCTCCTTGGCGAGGCGACGCAGATCGACCTGCGTGCTGATGAGCATTCTGGGATACTTCGTGCGCTTACCATTGCCCCGCACGTCGGGCATCTCTTGCATGATGTACTGTGCCATACTGGTGTATTATTTAGGTTTAAGGGTTGAGCTTACCCCGCCATAGGGGGATCACTCTAGGTGCAAAGGTACAATCACTCTATCCGAAAGTCAAGCCCTAACCGAAATCAATTCCCCGACACACTCTGTCTCATCTCTGTCCCAAAGTTTGGTCTACATATCCCAAAGTTTGGTCTACATATCCCAAAGCTTGGTCTACGTATCCCAAAGTTTGGTTTATGTAGACCAAGCTTTGGGATAGAACTGACTAACCTTGATCCTCTCCTCTGCTCTACAGCTAATCATCCTTCCGTCCTCGTTGTATTCACCTGCGGTGGTTAATTGTTTTGGAGTATTTTCCTACCTTTGTTAGTGCTTCTATATTAGGGCAGTAATACGATCCGAAGATCGCCCCTAAGCTTAGACGATTTCGTTAAGCGTTTTAAGGAATTGCATGAGTTGGCATACCCGAAAAATGCAGTTAAACCGTTGGATGAAGTAGCCGAGAACTTTGAGTATTTGATAAAAACTCATTGGCCATCATTCA
>JBHACZ010000073.1:0-14374 GCA_041854825.1 Porphyromonas sp.
CAATGGGGAGAAGACGAACCTAAGCGAGCGCCAGTGGCTACACGTGCGTACGGGAGCGTTCAAGCAGTGGTTCGGGGACTGGGAGCGAGTAGCCCGCATCGAGAAGCTACGTAAGGCGGAGCCTGTAGTCTTGACAGGTAACGAATACGATGGCAAGTACGAACTGAATAGAGATAGTGCTAAGCAATGGCTCAAAGCAAGCTTGCAAGGCACTTATACTATTGCAGATACTAATGAGCAAGTAGAGATTAGCAAAGTTGGCATTGGTAAAGTTACTTCCCACAGTATGGGCAATGAGGCTCATCTCAAGAGCCTTGTCGCTATTCCTCAATTGATAGAGCATTCCATCTTCATTGAAGAAGTAGAGAACGTAAAAGGGAATGATAAATACGATAGCTATCGTTATTATGTGGTAGGGTTACAGATAGATGGTGTAGACTATACGGTCAAGCTGACCATTGGGGTAAAGCAGGGCAAAAAGTATTACGACCACACGCTTACTCAGATAGAAAAAGGAAGGCTGATTGATTTAGAAAACCAACCAGCCCGAAGCTTTACAACAGCTGGGGACGCGCCTTCACAGCCTAATGCTCTTTCTGACATCAAAGATAAGCGATTGCTTTCACTCCTGCAAGTGGATGCAAGTAAGGTGGTGGACGAGAACGGAGAGCCGTTGGTGGTGTATCATGGGACGAATGCTGACTTTAATGCCTTTCGAGCATCTAATGATGGGGCATTAGGTGCGGGTATATACTTCACATCTCATAAGAATATTGCCGATGGATATTCAAGAGGAGGAGAGACAAAGCAGGTGTTTTTGTCTGCAAAGAATATGCTTGTAACAAGCCCTCCATTAAGTTCAATAGAAAGAGAAGATATTCACAATGGACGATATGATGGTATTTTCGCTACTGGTCCTTCTATCTACGTCGTCTTCACTCCAGAGCAAATCAAGAGCGCTACGGATAACGTAGGCACGTACAGCGGGGAGGATGCGGATATACGCCATCGCATGAGTCGGGCAGATCAGCGGGCACGTGCGGAGCGGAGAGATACAGAGGTGATCGAGCGTGAGGCGGTGGCTCTAGGCGAGAAGCTCGGAGAGCGAGTGCGTGTGATCCGCAATGTGGAGGAGATCACGCACAGCAAACGCGAGGAGCAGGATCGTATGCGCCGGAGCAAGGGTTGGTATAACACTCATACGCATGAGGTTGTGATCGTGCTACCGAACAACCTCAGTGTGGAGGATGTGCTAGAAACGATCCTGCACGAGGTGGTAGGTCATAAGGGCTTGCAGGAGGTCATGGGTCGTGAGGCGTTCCGCGACTTTGTCGATGGCGTATATCTTGATGCCAGCGAGGGTATCCGCAGGAAGATCGCAGAGATGTCTATCCGTAACGGCTGGAGGGTTAGCGAGGCAACGGAGGAGTATATCGCAAAGATGGCAGAGCGAGGCTTCGACGATATGGAGCATCGCACGCTGTGGCGTAAGGTGATAGACCGCATTAGGTCTGTGCTTCGCTCTCTAGGTATATCTACACGCATCACGGGCAATGACATCCGCTATATGCTGTGGAAGAGCTACCAGCATCGACTGCGACAGGGCAAGCCTGCGCTCATCTTGATGTATTGCTGGAAGGCTTCCTGATGCTTGCCGAAGTCGTGTAGATGTCCGAGCAAAGCTCCGATCTGCCCCCACTGAGGAGCGATCTGATGACAGAATGTCTTGCAGAGGCTGGCTACTCCCTCCGCGTGCTCTTGCATGGACTGCAGTCGAGGGATCTCCTCGCTGCTCATATTCACGTGAGCGATCTTCATACAGCGAAATAGAATGATGATGTTGCTAGTATTGCCAAAGGTAACAATTATTCCAAAAGAACTTTCGCCGACGCAGGGAGGATATTCCCGTAACTTCTGAATGCTTGAGGACTTCCGCATTGGATTTGTCTCTCGTGGGCGAGATAGGGTGGTGGTCTACTTTTGTTTTTGAGTTACGAGAGAGTTTCTTATCTTTGTAGGCAGATAATTAACAAAATACAAATATCAAAGTTACTTGCAAGGATGGAAAAACCCTACGTAATCGGTGTCGATATAGGTGGCACTAACACGGTCTTCGGTGTCGTGGACGCGCGAGGTAACGTGGTCACGAATGCATCGATCAAGACGGCTACCCACAATGATGTAGAGCTTTATCTCAGGGACCTCGTCGTAGGTCTCAATATGCTCATCGATCAGGTCGGTGGTAAGGAGGCAATTCGTGGTATCGGTGTAGGTGCGCCCAATGGCAACTACTTCACGGGCTCTATCGAGTTCGCTCCCAACCTCCCCTGGAAGGGTAAGATCCCCTTGGCACAGATGATCCGGGAACGTATGGGCATCCCCGTAACGCTAACTAACGATGCTAACGCTGCCGCAATCGGTGAGATGACCTATGGTGCTGCACGTGGTATGAAGGACTTCATCGTCATCACGCTCGGCACGGGTGTAGGTAGCGGTATCGTCGTAGGCGGTCAGCTCGTCTATGGTCATGATGGCTTCGCTGGAGAGCTTGGTCACATGATCGTGCGTCGCAATGGTCGCATGTGTGGCTGTGGTCGTCAGGGTTGTCTCGAGACTTATACTTCGGCGACTGGCGTAGCACGCACGGCTCGTGAGTACCTAAGCATTCGCTCTGACGAGAGTCTCCTGCGCAATGTGGAGATTGACCAGATCTCTAGTAAGGACGTGTACGAAGCTGCTATCAAGGGCGATGCCCTTGCTCTCGAGATCTTCGAGTCTACGGGTGCCATCCTCGGCGAAGCGTTTGCTGACTTTGTTACTTTCTCTAGCCCCGAGGCGATCATCCTCTTCGGTGGTCTGACCAAGAGCGGTGACCTCCTGATGAATCCCATCAAGCACCACATGGAGAAGAACCTCCTCAATATCTACAAGGGCAAGACGAAGCTCCTCTTCTCACAGCTCAAGGAAAGCGATGCTGCCGTTCTTGGTGCTAGCGCCCTCGGCTGGGAAGCGAAGTAAATCCTTCTTCCCTATATAATAATGCGTATCGCAGTGATGACCTCGGTCGTCACTGCGATACGTGTATATTACCCCTCGGGCTCGGTGGTGGCTTCGGGCGAGGTAGGCGGTGGCAGGATGTAGACACTGTGAGTGCCGTAGCCACGCGTGCGAAGCTTGCTCGCCTCGCGTAGTTTGATCAATTCGCGGACGGCACTCGTGCGGGATAGTCCGGTCAGCTGAGTGTATTCGCGGATGCTGAGGCTACCATGGGTGCGGATATGCTGTTCGGCGAGCGCAAGGCGTTCGTTGCTTCCCGTGCTGGGCGAGGTGTAACGGGGACGCTTTGCTCGTTCGAGGTGGCACGCTCGATCGACCTGAGACACGAGGTCTCTGTCTACTCGGAAGTTTACTCCGCCGACCCGAATGCTGGCGGCATTGCGCTTGGTACCGTTTTCTTCTTCTCGTTCGGCTCCGGGTTTGAGCTCGAGGGATGGGGTGAATACGCCCATTCCATTGACGCGGACGGAATAGCCCCACGCCATATACATCGCCATTCGGTCAATGAGGGTGCAGATAATGCCTTCGACTTCTCCCACTCCGAAGGTTGTTCCGTCGGCGATCTCCTGGGCGAGACGTCTCAATTCGACTTGATCCTCGATCACCATCTTGGGGAAGGTTGTGCGTTTGCCATCGCCTCGGACATCGACCATCTCTTGCATCATGTATTTTGCCATCTTGTACAATGATTAAGGGTTATACGTCGGTACTCCTAGGTGAGAACCTCGGAATACCTATCCACAAAATTACGAAACCATAGCATAAAAGTCAAGCATATCCATGTGAAATCTATAGACCACACTGTGGACTATATAATCCACAGTGTGGTCTATATAGTTCGTAGTGTGGTCTACATAGTCCACAGTGTGGACTAGAGAAATGTCATAGGTATTTGGGACTTTAGAGATGGATATGTGGAGGTTTTCTCCCACCTAGTCCAAAGTTTATTCTTAAGCTATGGCTCCCTTCGCCGAATGCCTTAACCCCTTCGCTGAACGCAAATAGCGGGCTAAGAGGTTTGCCCTTAGCCCGCTATCAAGTCGTGGTGAAATTGCCTAGAAGGATACCCCCTATGGAGAGGTACGGAGTGAATATATCCGTATCGGCATAGTAATATGTGAATAGCCCCTCTAGATCCATCGCAGATAAACCTACACCGAGGGTTAGTCCTCGATTGCTTACATAGCGGTAGCCAATCTTACTATAATAATGATTGGCAAGCGAACTGGGCTTGACTGCCTTCAATTCATCGATAGAAGGAGTCGCTCCGAGCTCACGTCGATGAGCATAGTAATTGACCCCGATGTCGAAGATGTCGAGCGCGGTGCCTGCCCCTACCTCGATGAAGTGCTTGCGCTTACCAAGCATAAAGTTTAGCTCCACTCCGATCGAATACTCGCGAAAGTCGTAGGGGAGATCGTACTGGGTGCGCTCATTGGATGGACCTATTCGCTGGGGATAGTAGGTGGAGTAGTTGTTTCCGCCTGATTTCGCAGTCGGTTTCCTTTGCCCTCCCCAGCCAAGGAATGGTTTGATACCAATGCTCGTCCCTTGAGTGGCGGAAATTCGATATTCGAATGCTAGAGAGAAGCCTCTAGTCTCGGACGATATTCCGAAGAACATCGCGTGCCTCCGATGCTATTCCTGAGCCAGTGCAGAGGAGACACCGATGATTATAATTGCGATTATTAGGCTGACGCCTCTGAGTGTACGTGTGATCATTTTCCGAAGCCTTGTTTGTACATAATCATCCCGCAGTACTGCCCATGGTGCAGGGTGTGGGCGTAAGCCGATCCCGCAATGTGGATGGATACTGCTGGCGCGAAAGGGATATTCAGGTGAGAACTAAGTAATCAGGGGGAGATACAGGAAGATGCCTAATCTAAATGTATCTCCCCCTGACTAAGGTGGATTAAGTAAATTTGAGAGGATTAATTAGAACCAGACGCTACCGTGGTCGTGGTCGTGGCTACCTATAGGATCGCCATGGACATGATAAAAGACATCAGTGATGGCTTCCTGTGCTGTGATGCCGAAGGCAAGCATATAGGCTCTGATATACTCCTTGTCTTCATCTTCTAGTTCGTCGAAGGTGATGTCTAGCGTTTCGATCTCGGGCTCATCTGTATGGCTACGGTAAGAGATCGCAGGGATCTTGAACGCAAGGGCACGCACACCACCCTTCATGAGGGCTTCGGTAGGAGCGTCGAAAGGAGCGATACCACCAGCAAGCTTGGCACCCTTGGGCGGCGCATACCATAGCTGAACATCGAGGTCGAAGGTCTTGCGTACGTTGTGGAAGGTAAAGTAGCCCTTAAGACCAAGAGGATTCGTATCCTCGAGTACAGTCGCGCCCTTATGGGCAGCCTGATCCCAAGGATTGGTATCTCGGTAGTAGTATTTGATGAAGCTTGCAGGGTCGCTCGCAGGGTCTGTAGGCTTAGCATTCTCCATGGGCTTGATGTTGCTCACGGAGAAAAAATGCTGATGCTCCTGGAACGCACCGTCAGCACCGATCTCGGCGTTGATCAGTTCGCCATTTGCGTCGTAGTACTTGATCAATAGTCCGTAGACAGGCGTTGCGATGGGCGAGTCCGAATAGACGAAGCCTTGCTTGACTGCGAAGCGCTGGAGAGGGCTGTCGGTAGCGACCTTGTAGGTAGATGAGGCTTCGTCCCAGACGAGTTTCATCATCTGCTCTAGGCGAGCATACTTGACCTGCTCTGCTCCCTCGACGTAATGAAAGGATCTGCCGTGCAGGTGACCTTCGTAGAGCTCGAGCGTGATGCTGTGAGGCTTGAAGTCGCTCGTGATGCTAGGAGCAGGCTCGACGATGGGTGCAGGCTTGTCCTTGTCGCAGGAAGAGAGGGCGAGGAGTGCCGTGCAGGCGAGAAGTGCTGTGCGGAGGAAGATGTTTCGTTTCATTGTCTTGTGAATAGTTTTGTTAGGGTTGTAATTGTTTATACTTAGTCTTGAATATGCAGGGGAATGTCGAAGTTGATGTCTCGCCCATGGCTGGACTTCGAGATGAGGATGGCGTAGTAGGGTGAGGGATTACCCTTAGCATCGAACTTGCTGTCGTAGGCGTGAAGCATCTGAACCGTCATGGGAGTTACTTCGCTCGAAGCCTTGCGGAAGCGAATGAGACCGACGAAGCCAAGTGGATTGCTGTCGCTAGGGATGAGCGTGCCACGAGCCTCTGCGGGCGTAGCGTCGCAGTAGCGGTAGAGCCAGGGGATGAGGTCGGCGTTGCGCACGATCACTCTATTCTGATAGAAGGCGAAGACATTCTGGTGGATGCGATCTTGTCCGCCGTCGATGAACTGGTTATTCATCAGCGCATCGCTGGGAGCGTAGTAATAGAGGCGCAGGATATAGGCGCGCTGAGTGTCGGTGACATTCGTGCGCACGGTGAAGTCGCTCTGCTCCGAGATGGTCACCATGCCCTTGCCAGCCTGCTCCTTGCGCTCGATGCTCTGGAGCGGTTCGCCGAGCGAGGTGTAGGCTATTGTCCCCGAGGTGGTGAAAGCATCGTCTGCCACGTGGACAGCCTCGAGGGTAACGCGGTAGCGGTTGGGCATCTCGTGGAGGATCTTCTTGGTCTCGTCCTCGGGTGCCTTAGGTGTTGTCTTGTCGCAGGATGCGAGGGTTAGGCTTGCTACTACGAGCGAAAGCCACAGGAAAGGTTTCTGAATCATAATGTCAGGGGTTTAGTATTCTAGAACTGCCAGGACAGAGCGAGGCGAATGTCTCGTCCTAGGTCGTGGCTATAGTAACGTGCACGATTGGTGTACTCCTTGTACTCACGGTTGAGGAGATTCTCGCCCGAGAGGGATAGGCTGAGCTTATTGCGCTCGTCGATCTGCCAGCCTGCAGCTAGCTCCGCAGAGAAGAGATGATATGCCGCAGGCGTGTCGGGGACGAGGTCGCGTGCAGGCTCGAAGCGCGTCTGCTTAGCCACGAAGCGATGCCCGAGGTGGAAGTGAGGCGTTACGGAGCCTATATGCCCAAGGCTCACAGACACCGCGTGGTCAATGCGTAGAGGCGGGATGAAGGGGAGGTAGGCATTATTATGCTGTTCGTTGGCATAGATAAGCGCCGTCGTCAGTTCGTAGGTAAGCCAAGGCAATGGTTCGATCTCGAGATGCAGGTCTAGTCCACGAAGGAAAGCATTGGTCTGTCTGTAGCGGAAGACAGGATAAGTCCCCGAGATCATACTGATCAGCTCGGGCGAACCATCACTATCTAGAGAAGGCTCGTCGTAGATATAGTCGTGGATGAGCTGCACGTAGCCGTCGAGCGTAAGGTGTAGCCATGGGGTGCGGTAGTCGAGCGATGCCACAGCCTTGTAGCTCTGCTCACTGCGCAGGGTGCTGTCACCGATGACGAAAGCTGCCGAGCCGTGGTCTGCTCCAGCGGCATATAGCTCGTGGACGTGGGGTGCACGCCAGGCGATGCCGAGGTTGGTCGTGAGGGTGAGGGCGCGTGCAGCCTTGTAGCGTGCACCGAGGCTATAGCTCATGTTATGGAAGCGACGTGTGCCTCCGTAGAGCTGACTGGAGATGTTGTACCCCGAGGCAGTAGTCTCTTGCCCGTCGAGGCGAATTCCCCCTTCGAGGCTTAGGTTCTTGAGGTTTAGCTTGTGGATGCTGTAGATGCCCCAGGTCTGCTCGGCATAGTTGGGGATGACAGGGACGACACCCGTGCCAGGGACGTTGTGGTTGTCAGTCAGTGAATGCTGAGCACCGAGCTCCATCTCCCAAGCGCGGTGCTTGATGTCCCAGGATAGACGGCTCTGAAAGTTCGTGAGCGAAAGGGCTAGCTCTGGGACACTGCTATCGGTGCGACGAATGCGAAACTCCTCGCGTGAGTCGGTCTGTAGAGACCCTTGGTAGGCGAGCCGTCCCCAACGTCCGAAGTCATAGCGTGCCTTACCCGTGAAGGTGTGGTGCATGACATGCTCGTAGGGGTAGCTAATCTCACGGCTAAAAGGCGTGAGGCTCTCCTCTAGAGGTCGCCCGAGAGCAATGCGCTCCTGGAAGACCTGCACACTGCCTAAGGCTGCCGAGCGCAGGCTGCCGTGGCGCGTGTCGTATCGGCTGGCGAAGCCTTCGAGGCGAAGGCGCCCAGAGTCATAGCCGAGGGCGGCGGAGAAGTTGAGTTCGCGCTCGCCTGTATTGTTGAGCAGGTACTTGGCGGTCGAGCGGTCACCGCTATTGCCGTAGAGCGCTTGCGCGCGCCAAGCCAGCTGGGGAAGTGTGGGGATCGTACCATCGAGCGTGAAGGTCTCGACGAAGCGACGGCCGTTGGTGTTGTAGGAGCTAAGCGCATTGCCCGAGAGATGCTCTCTGCCGTAGGGTAGAGCTTTCTGCTCCATGATAATAGTCCCGCCGAGCGCCTCAGCACCATAGCGTACGCCCTCGGCACCCTTGACGATGTGGATGGCGTGACTACTCGACATATCGACCTCGGGGGCGTGGGCTTCGCCCCATTGCTGACCTGCCTGACGTACGCCATTGTTGATGATGAGCAGGCGGCTGCCGTGCATCCCGTGGACGACAGGCTTGGCTGCGCTTGTACCCGTGCGGATGCTACTCACACCGCTGACCCCCTCGAGCAGATCTGCCAGTGAACGACCAGCCTGACGCTGTATCTCGACGGCATCGATGCGGGCAACGGCACTATTGGTAATCGGAGTACGCGTGGCAGTGACTACTACGCCCGTGCCTAGCTGAATGCGTTCCTCGAGGAGCGTGGCGACGTACAGCCCATGGCGACGGGTCATCGTGCCGAGGGTCGTCGTCAGGCTCTCGTAGCCAATGCTGGTGATGATGAGCGGGACGTCATGCCTAAGGTCAGCAGGGAGTAATGCCTGACCCTGGATATCGGTGACAGCTACCCGCGTGTCTGAACCATAGCGGATGTGCGCGCCGACGAGTGGGGCATGCTGGGTATCCTCGACACGTAGTAGGTGTGCAGATCCCTGGGCAAGGGTGCTGGTCCATACGAGGCAGAGGAGCGTTAGGAGATAATATAGTCTAGTCATTGCTTGAGGAAGTGGGGTGGGGGGACTGTACTTCGTGCGATGCTCGGGGCATCACGAGGTACACGAGCATCTCTACGGCACGTGTCATGGTGTCGATAGAGGTGTATTCGTAGCGTCCGTGGAAGTTCATCCCGCCCGCGAAGATATTGGGGCAGGGGAGTCCCATATAGCTTAGGCGCGCGCCATCGGTACCGCCTCGGATGGGGCGGATGAGGGGCGTGATGCCAGTGGAGCGCATAGCCTGGGCAGCACGGTCTACGATCTCCATGTGTGGCTCGATGCGCTCACGCATATTATAGTATTGGTCGTCGAGCTTGAGGCGCAGTACCTCTGTGCCGTAGCCTTCGTTGGTCTGACGAACGAGTGAGGTAAGGAGATCCTTCTTCTCCTCGAATAGAGTGCGGTCGTGATCACGGATGATATAATGTGCCTGCGCCTGCTCGACTGTCCCCGTGAGCTGAGTCAAGTGGTAGAAGCCCTCGTAGCCCTCGGTACGCTCTGGGCGTGCCTGTGTAGGGAGCTGGGTGTGTAGGTCATGCAGAAGCTGAAGGGCATTGATCATCTTGCCCTTGGCATAGCCGGGATGGACGTTGCGCCCGATGGCGGTGATGTCTGCCGAGGCAGCATTGAAGCATTCATACTCTAGCTCACCCTCCTGACTGCCGTCCATCGTGTAGGCGAAGTCTGCGCCGAATCGTGCCACATCGAAGTGATCCACGCCTGCGCCCACCTCTTCGTCTGCGGTGAAAGCTATGCGGATACGTCCGTGCTGGATCTCGGGATGTGCCATTAGGTAGCTTGCCAGCGTCATGATCTCTGCCACGCCAGCCTTGTCATCGGCTCCGAGGAGCGTCGTGCCGTCTGTCGTGATGAGATCGTGTCCGACGAACTGCTTGAGCTCGGGAAACTCCCGCGGGCTAAGTACGTAGCCCGACGTGCCGAGTGCAATATCTCCGCCATCATAGCCATAGACCATCTGCGGGCGCACGTTTGCCCCACTCATGTCGGGGCTGGTGTCCACGTGGGCTATAAGTCCAATGGTAGGCTCTGCTTCGTACCCAGAGCTAGCGGGGATCGTCCCCATCACATAGCCATGCTCATCCATCTCGGCATCCGAGATACCTAGCTCTAGCAGCTCATCGCGGAGTAGCCGCAGTAGGTCAAGCTGTTTCGTTGTCGAGGGATAGCAGTCTGTACCGTAGGCACTCTGCGTGTCGATCTGCGCATAGCGTACGAAGCGTGCTACCAGTTCCTCCCGTACCACGCGGGCAATGGTCGTCGTCATGGCTATTCGTAGGTCGTGGGATCCGTGATACCAGCGAACTGCATGGCTTCGATACGCTCGAGACAGGTGGAGCAACGCCCGCAGTGATGTTCGCGCCCTTCGTAGCAGCTCCACGTCTCGCTGTAGTCCAGCCCAAGGCGTTTGCCTATCTGGGCAATCTCGCCCTTGCTGAGGTCGGTATAGGGAGCTTGTAGGCGAATGCCTGCCGTCGTGCCTGCATGTACGGCTGCCTGCATGGGCTCGATGAAGCTTTTGCGACAGTCGGGATAGAGGGCGTGGTCGCCGAAGTGATTGGCAATATATATGTCGGTGAGGTCATGGCTCTCTGCCAGACCCGCAGCGATCGAGAGCATGATCCCATTGCGGAAGGGAACGATGGTACTCTGAATATTCGTCTCGCTATACGCTCCGCCTACGATCGCTCCACCACTCTGGAGGAGATCGCTACGGAAGTATTCGTTCATGAACGAGAGTGGGATGATGATATGGGGAATGCCGATCCGCTCGGTATGGAGGCTGGCGAAGGGGAGCTCACGGTGTGCGTGCTTCGACCCGTAGTCGAAAGATAATGCCATGCCGATGCGCTCACGGAAGTCGTAGAGTAGCGTGGTGCTATCCATCCCTCCAGAGAGGACGACGAGTCCTGTTTTCTTATATTGAGTTGCCACTTGTATCTATATTTGTCTAGCTAACCCCGATCAAACCACAGGACGGAATCCTCGAGAACGGTCCACACAAATACAGTAGGGATACGGCAATGCAGACCATTCGGACGAGCCGAATGTGGTCATAGTCGGGGTTGGTTTCTATTGCAAAGATAAACAATTTACATCAATCCTCCATCATGTGCCTCCTTGGTGTAAAGTGGGAGACCTTCAGACGACTAAGTCTAAGGGTGTTCTTGAGTGGTGTGCAGATGGGTATCCATCTACAGCAATCCTGTCGGCACGCTTAACTCAAATCCCCGATGCTGGGTAGTTCATCTGTGTCCCAAAGCTTGGTTTATGTATCCCAAAGTTTGGTACACATATCCCAAGGTTTGGTATACATAAACCAAACCTTGGGACAGAGGTGGCTTAGGTAACCTCGGGGAGAATGTATCACGAGAATACGGGCTTCCCCATTGGCTTTGACCATCTCACTTGATTGTCGAGCTAGATGAGCGGTTTCTGCTGGTATTACTGGAGTCGGAGAGGGGGTAAATAGCGATCGCCCTTCTCTGTCGCGGGGACGGAGAAGGGCGATCGTGCGATGAGCCGTGAGAGGCTCACTCTAGGGGAGCTTAGTGAAGTTCACCCTCTGCAGGAGCTGCTGCTTCAGCAGGGAGGATGTCGAGAAGCTCGATCTCGAACGTCAGCGTGCTGAATGGCTCGATAGGATACTGGCTGTTCGCCCCGTAAGCGAGATCCTGTGGGATAACCACCTTCACCTTCTCACCTACCTTCATGAGCTGGAGCATCTCCGTCCAACCCTTGATCACACCACCGAGGGGGAATTCAGTAGGTTCGCCACGGTCTACAGAGCTGTCGAATACTGTACCGTCGATGAGGGTACCGTGGTAGTGTACACGTACCTTATCGGTAGCCTTAGGCGTAGCGCCCGTACCTTCCTTGAGGACGATGTAGGCAAGACCGCTAGGAGTCGTCGTCACACCTTCCTGCTTCTTGAACTCTGCCATGTACTCTTCGCCCTTCTTCTTGTTCGCGCCGTACTGCTTCTCTGCTTCGCGAGCCTGGATCTTCTGACCGAAGGCTTCGAGGACAGCCTGAGCGTCGGCAGACTTGATCTTGAGGTTCGTCGTGTCGCCCTTGATTACAGATTCGAAGGCAGAGATGAAGATAGCTGGATCCATGTTCTCCTTGGTGAAGACTTCTGCTAGCTGGCTAGCGAGCTGGAGACCCTGAGCGTAAGCTCCTGTGGTGTCCTTCTTGGCAGCTTCGAAGCCGTCCTTGAGACCGCGGATGAACTGTACAGAGTCGAGCTTCGCACCCGTGTAAGGGTTTACGACGCCACGGCTAGCCTGCATTACGCCGAGGGCGTAGGCAGCGCTGTCTGCATCAGTCTTGAGGTTGGCAGAGCCTGTGTTGCCACATGAGAATACTCCAGCCATTACTGCGAGTGCCGCAGCTCCTAGAAAAAACTTTTTCATTGACTTGTGATAATTAGTATCGTTTGTTTGGTGAATTATATGCGATAGTCGCGGGATTACTTCTTACGCTTGGTGGACTTCTTGACGGGTGTGGGGGTAGCCACTGGTGCCTGTGGTTCCTGTGCAGGCTCCACGTAGGGCTTGATGTCGAGCAGCTCTACCTCGAAGATGAGGGCAGCGTGTGGGGGTATCTCGCCCCCAGCTCCACGCTCTCCGTAGGCGAGTGCCGAAGGGATCATCAGTTCGTACTTGCTACCCTTGGGCATGAGGCAAATACCTTCGGTCCATCCGGGGATGACCTGGAGTAGGCTGAAGGTAGCGGGTTGGTTGCGCTTGTAAGAGCTGTCGAACTCCTTGCCGTCGATCGTGCGACCGACATAGTGCACCACGACGGTATCCTGTACGGTGGGCTTGACGCCATCGGCAGGGCGAAGCACGCGCCACTGCAGTCCACTCTCTGTCGTGTGGACGTCTTCTCGGGTCATGTTCTCTGCCAGAGCGCGTTCGTTGCGCTCCTTGAGCTCGTTCATCTCGCGGGTTTGGATCTCGGTGATGTAGCTCTGGAAGAAAGCCTGTGCCGTCTCGGGTGTGAGTCGACCTGTCTCGCCGAGGAAGCTAGCACGGAAGCCGTCGAGTACGAGCTGACGGCTTAGGGAGTCTCCGGGGACGGATCCGAGGTAGTCTCCGAAGCCCTTGCCCTGGAGCAGTCCGAAGGCATACGAGGCGGAGTCTACCGCGGTCGCCAGGGGAGCTGGGGCGGGGGTCACGACGCGCTTGGCGCACGATGTCGCGGTGAGGGCGATGGCACCACCGATGGCGATGGTCGAGAGGATCTTATTCATTGTGGGTGGTAGGGTAGGTGTGGTTAGACGATGTCGAGGAGCTCTATGATGAAGATGAGTGTAGAGCCTGGCTGGATGTGCTGGCCTGCACCACGGTCACCATAGGCGAGGTCGCTAGGGATGGTCACTTTCCACTTCGACCCTACGGGCATGAGCTGGAGGATCTCTGTCCAGCCCTTGATGACACCACGGAGGGGGAACTCGGCGGGTTCGCCACGGTCCATTGAGCTATCGAAGACGATACCGTTGATCAGGGTGCCGTGGTAGTGGCATCGTACGGTATCTGCGAGCTCGGGCTTACGTCCCTCGCCCATCTTGAGGACTTCGTACTGGAGTCCGCTCTCGAGGGTCACGACGCCGGTCTTGTGGGCGTTGATCTTGAGGAACTCTTCGCCTGCCTCCTTGTTGAGGCGAATAGCCTTCTCCTGTAC
The DNA here is from genome assembly GCA_041854825.1 of Porphyromonas sp. Classification (GTDB taxonomy): domain Bacteria; phylum Bacteroidota; class Bacteroidia; order Bacteroidales; family Porphyromonadaceae; genus Porphyromonas. Next base: position 13,811 of record JBHACZ010000073.1, read on the forward strand.
CTCGGTGAAGTACTGATTGATAACCGCCTTAGCTTCGTCCATGGTCATCGTGGGTTCGGTTTCATTGAGTACGGCGTTGAGCCCAGCCATGAAGTCCTCTGCCACTACCCCCTCGAAGCCCGAAGACTTGAAGTTGTGTCCGATGCTCAGCCCGAGGGCATAACTTACTTTGTTCATATCCGTGTAGTAATATCTATTTAATGTCTAATACCGTGACATGGTGTCCCGAGGCACTCACGTCTTTGGGTACAAAAGTACTAAAAATCCCACGCTTGTACGCACCCTTGCTTCGGCTCGCCCATAGAGCTTGGCTTCGGTAGCCCCTCGGGGCTCCTAGACCGCATTATGATAATGCGGTCGAGACCCCCATGGGTGACCCGCCCGAGTGACCACCTCTCGACCACCCACCGAGGTGGTCACTTGGGCGCTCCACGGCGATACCTAAGGGAAGGTACACGGGTACCCGCGCAGGGCAACCGCATCAAAATACAAGCGCTATCTTTGTAAGCATGAAATACTTCGAGACTATCCCAGATCCACGCGTATTAGGCCGCTGTAAATATA
>JBHACZ010000074.1:0-4886 GCA_041854825.1 Porphyromonas sp.
CGAACGGCGCTTCGACCTCGTCGTGCGTCTCGACAGCACCCGACGCACGGACATCGATGACGTCGCTCGCCTCACCATCCCGCTCCCCGATGGCGAGCAGATCCCCCTCTATCAGGTCGCGAGGATCGGCTACAAGGTCGGGCCTGCACAGATCAGCCGAGAGGAAGGCAAGCGTCGTATCGTCGTCGGCTTCAACGTCCACGGGCGTGACGTGCAGAGCGTCGTCGAGGATCTACAAGACCGTCTCGCCTCCGAAGTCAAGCTCCCGACAGGATACTACTTCACCTACGGAGGGCAGTTTGAGAACCTTCAGAAGGCGACCGACCGCCTCACCATCGCCGTGCCGGCATCTCTCCTCTTGATCTTCACCCTCCTCTACTTCACCTTCGGCTCACTCCGCCAGGCGGCACTCATCTTCACCGCGATCCCCATGAGTGCCATCGGCGGTGTCCTGGCGCTCTTCACCCGCGGGATGCCCTTTAGCATCAGTGCGGGGATTGGGTTCATCGCCCTCTTCGGAGTGGCAGTGCTCAATGGGATTGTCCTCGTCTCGACCTTCAACCTCCTCAAGCGTGACGGCGTCACCGATCTCCTCACCCGCATTCGCCAGGGAACGCAGATGCGCCTACGCCCTGTCCTCATGACGGCGATGGTCGCCTCCCTGGGCTTTCTCCCTATGGCGCTAAGCACCAGCGCAGGGGCAGAGGTGCAGAAGCCTCTAGCTACAGTCGTCATCGGCGGACTCGTCTCGGCGACCTTCCTCACACTCTTCATCCTCCCACTCCTATATATGATACTCGAGTCTCACCCCCGCTCGGCACGCAGAGGTACTGCTACACGTGCCGCCCTCGTCCTACTTGCCCTCGTCCTACCCCTCGGCACGCTCTCCGCTCAGTCGCCTGCCCGCTATACGCTGTCGGATGTACTGCGCATCGCCACCGAGCGCAATGCTTCGGTCGAGGCGTCGCATCTGCGCCGTGAGGCTACTGGGCAGGGGCGTCGCATCGCCTACGACCTCCCACGGCTCTCGCTCTCGTCTCAGATAGGGCAGTACTCGAGCCGTGAGCAGGATCAGTCGTTTGCCGTCGAGACCACGATACCTTTCCCCACGACCTTCGGGGCGCGTGGTCGCCTTGCCCGTGCCGAATACGCCTCTGCCTCGATCACCCACGAGCGTACGCTGGAGCAGCTCCGCACCGACATTAGGCGACAATACTATGAGGTGCAGTACCTCCTGGGCGAACGCCGCCTCCGCCAGCGTCTCGACAGCCTATACAGCGACTTCGTAGAGATCGCCTCTGTGCGCTACCGTGCAGGCGCTACCTCGGCAGTCGATGCCACGACGGCACGTGCCAAGCGCGGACAGGTGCGCCTTGCCCTCCAGACGACCGAGGCACAGCTCGCGCAGGGCTATGCACAGCTCGCAGCCCTGATGAATGTCTCTGACCCCTTCGTCCTAGAGCCCGAGCGCGAACCCTATACCCTCGCTCTCGATGAGATCAGCCTGGCTGACCTGCCCGCGCACCACCTCTCCGTGACCGCCCTCGATGCTGAGGCACAGGTAGCTCGCCGCACGAAGGCACTCACCCGCCACGAGGCACTCCCCGAGATCACTCTAGGCTATACCAATCAGTCCCTCGTCGGCACCTACCCCATCAATGGCAAGGAGACCTACCTCGATCGCAGTCACCGCTTCCAGTTCGTCACCCTCGGCATCTCCATCCCGCTCAACCTCAGCGCGACCAGCGCCCGAGTACGCCAGTGGACACAGCGCCAGCATGCCTACGAACTCATGAGCCAGCAGCAGCAACGCGTCATCGAAGCCTCACTTCAGAAAGCCCTCGTCGCCTATCGTCAGAGCAGAGACCAATGGCAATATTACCTGCGTGAGGCACTCCCTGCGAGCGAAGAGATGATCTCTGCGGGGCTCGTCAGCTACCGTGCAGGCGAGATCAGCTATGCCGAGTACCTCTACACGCTAGAGGCTGCGGCAGAGATCCAGCGCGCCTACCTGCAGAGCATCCGCCAGGTCAATGATGCCTCCACCACCCTCCTCTCACTCCTCAACAAATAATCCCACACATCCTCCCTATGACACGATATACTCCCCTCCTCTGTCTCTGCATCCTCACGCTCCTGCCCTCATGCGGTAGCAGTACCTCCGAGACAGCGCGCACCACTGCCGACACCAGCGCCCGCACCCCACACCCCAATGTCAGCGTCCTGACGACAGCCCAGGTGCAGACCGTAGGGATAGAGCTTGGTCAGATCGCCCAGCGCAATCTCTCCTCTACCATCCACGCCTACGGCATGCTACGCGTCCCCAGCAACGGGCGAGCGCGAGCCGCCTCCCTCTACGGAGGTATCGTCAGTACCCTCGACCTGCACGTAGGTGACCGCGTACGGCGGGGGCAGACGGTGGCGATGATCTCCAGCCCGCAGTTCGTCACCTTGCAGGAAGAGTATCTGACCCTCACCGAGCGCATCCTGCAGGCCGAGCAGGAGCTAGAGCGTCAGCGCACCCTCGCGCAGGGCAATGCAGGCACGGGGCGCAACCTCCAGAGTGCCGAGACCTCCCTACGCACCCTAACCGCCCAGCGCAGTGCCATCTCGGAGCAGCTCCGCCTCATCGGCATCGCGCCCTCCAGCGTCACGGCATCGCGCCTGCGCTCCAGCATCGCCATCACCAGCCCCATCACGGGCGTAGTCAGTGAGATCTATGCCACCCTCGGGAGCTATGTCGATGGCAATAGCCCCGTCCTGGAGGTCGTAGACAATGAGACGCTACATCTAGACCTACAGGTCTTCGAGCGCGACCTGCCACATGTCCGCGTGGGGCAGTCGGTACAGTTCGCCTTGACGAATAACTCTACACGCAACTATCAAGCCCGCGTGTACAATATCGGGGCGACCTTCGAGGGCGACACCAAGAGCATCAGCGTCCATTGCGACATCGAGGGCGACAAGACTGGGCTAATCGACGGGATGAATATCACTGGCTACATCCTTACCGACACGCTTGCCGTCGCTGCCGTCCCCGATGAGGCCATCGTCGAGAGCGAGGGGAAATACTACATCTACACCCTCCTGGGTGAGGAGTCGGAGCATCAGAGTGCAGGTCATCCGCTCGAGCACAGCCACTCCTCGGGTGTCACGCATGCCCATCCCCACCAGCACCCCGACGGCGATGAGTCGCGCCATGATCATCCCGTGACCTTCCAGCGCGTAGAGGTGGCGCGAGGTGCCTCCCAGCTGGGTTACACGGCGATCATCCCCGTCGAGCCCGTCGCCCCCAATGCGCCCGTCGTCATCCGCGGAGCGTACTTCGTCCATGCGACGTTTGCCCCCCAGGCGGGGCATGACCACTAGCTGACGACCAGCTCCCGCGCATCGCTCGCCCTGCCCTCCTCTCTCTCATCAGACAGGTCGGACGGGTCAGACCTGTCGGACTAGTCTGACCCGTCCGACCTGCCTTTTCTCCCTCCCCCCCTCTCGGTCTAGACTTGATAGAGCGCGGTAATAGCAAGACGCTGAGGGCGACGGTGAGAGGAGCGTACTCTAGTACGTGACCGAGCTCGAGACCCGAGAGCAACGCAGCTAGTGCCACGCTCTATCAAGTCTAGACAATAAATTCGTCGGGCGTCCCCAGATGCTGCAGCAGACAGGCGACATGATGGGGCAGGAGGGTGCGCGCCCCTGGGCGGAAGCCTCGCGCCTCTAGGTCTGCACGCAGATACGGGTCTTCGTTGATGATGCGCCTGAGCCGACGGCTGGCGTACTCGGGGCGCACGTGGGGGTAATACATCATGGCAAACTCTCGGAAGCCGTAGACACGGTGGCGGGGTACGGCGTGTGTGCCCTCGGGGCGATAGATACGGTTGTTCATAATGGTCGTTTCGTCAGTGTATAATATAGTAGTGGTCTGTGCATAGCCCTCATAGGGCTGGTGCATTGGTCGTGTACAATCTCTCGCGACCTCTCCCAATGATCTCTAGGAGCGTGGGCGAATAATCACTCCAAACAAAGCCCCCGAGAAAGTCATCGCCTCGCCGAAGGCTATGAGGATCGAATTGTCGATAACCCCCGTCGGGGCGACCCAGAAGCCCATGAAGAGCAGAGCAAGCCCACTGAGGCAGAGTGCGCTGGCGCAGACGATGCGCACGAGATGGCGGAGGTCGGCATTGGGCGGTGTCTTCATACGCGGAGGTCAGGGGTGTGAGCGTTCGAGGGGACTGATGTAGCTCGGGCAGTTGGGCACGATGCCTTGGGTCTCTGCTCCGTCCTCGAGGGCGTAGGCAGAGCATATTCGGCACGGGCATCAAACGAAGGGCAAGCCTTGAGCCATTCGGAGGGGTCTATCCGCCCATCGCCATTGCGGTCGGGGCTTAGGTCGCGGTGCCCGACGACTTCTGCCCCAGCGAACTGCTCCCGCAGGATATGCACGAGATAACGCAGGGCGCGCCGTTGCTCCTCGGTGCGGGTGTCGGCAGGGCGACCATCGGGAGCTAGACCGCCTTCGTAGCAGATACCGACGCTACAGCGATTGTATCCCAGGGTGTGAGCGCCGACTTGGTTCAGCTCGCGCAGGGCGACGATCTCGCCCGAGCGACGCACGTAGAAGTGATAGCCCGCACAGCGGAAGCCTCTCTGTCGGTGATCTTGGTCGAGTTGCCAAGCGGTGTAAGTGGTGTTGCTACGGGTAGCGGAGCAATGCAGGACGATGTAGCGCACTGCATCGGGTCTTAGTGAAGTACTCATAATACAGTATGATTTAAGTGGTGTGTTCCTCGACTTCCCTCGTCTCCGTGGAAGTCTGGTGCAAAGATATATCATCCTCCCCGATCACTTGTACACTTAATGGTAATTAGCCGAGCAACTCCCTCACC
>JBHACZ010000075.1:0-9420 GCA_041854825.1 Porphyromonas sp.
CCAGCCAGGACAAGGAGGGTCAGTAGACCATATATAATAGTGAGGGTCGTAGTAGCCATAGTGACGAGGTATTAGCGCTTGCGGTTAAACATACGTAGCATGCGCTCCGTCACGGCGAAGCCTCCTACGACATTGATAGTAGCGAGGATGATTGCCAGTGCGCCGAGGATCTGCCCGAGGATGACACTGCCGACCTCGGTGAGTGCCCATGCGGCAGCAGCGGCGGAGATGGCACCGACGAGGGTGACGCCACTAAGGGCATTCATTCCCGACATGAGGGGAGTGTGTAGGAGGCTCGGCACATTCTTAATGAGGAAATAGCCTACGAGCGTCGAGGCGACGAGGATGAGTAAGAGTATGAGTGGTGAAAGCATGTCTGTGGATGTTTGCTGTATGTCAGAGGGAGAAAACGTGAACGCACCCACCTGGTTAGGCTCCCAAGGGAGCTATATGGCAGGGTGGGTGCGTCGTCTGTGCAACTATAATATCACGTTTGTAAGCTACTGCCCCATAGCTTCTAGGGTACCACGGTGGACGATCTGCCCTTCTCGAGTGACGAGGATAGAGGCGCAGATCTCGTCACTCATGTCGAGGTGGATCTGTCCGTCGCGGGTGAGGTACTTCACGAGATTGTACATATTCTGAGCGAACATCCAGGTCGAGCTCTTGGGGAGCATACCAGGAATGTTCTTGATGCCGAGGAGGACGACACCGTGCTTAACCTCGCGGGTGCCAGCGGGGGTGATGTCGCAGTTACCACCTTGGTCAATAGAGATGTCCACGATCACGGCACCAGGCTTCATCGTCTTGACCATCTCTTCGGTAATGAGAATGGGGGCGATCTTTCCAGGGATGAGGGCGCTCAGGAAGATAATGTCCATGTCCTTGATGATCTCCATGAGATGCTTGCGCTCCTCTACCAGTACATGCTCGGGGAGTGAACGCGCATAGCCTCCCTCGGCTACGGCTAGCTCTGCGGGTACGCCGAGGTCTACGACCTTAGCTCCGAGGCTCTGAGCTTGCTCGACAGCTGCGGGACGAATGTCGGCGGCATAGGTAGCACAGCCTAGGCGCTTAGCTGTGGCGAGCGCCTGCAGGCCTGCTACACCGACACCGATGACGAGTGCCTTGGCTGGTGGGATCATCCCTACAGCCGTACCCATCATGGGGAGGAAGCTGGGGAGATCGTTGGCGGCGAGGAGGATACCCTTGTAGCCTGCACAGGTACTCATGGAGGTGAGGGCATCGAGGTTTTGCGCACGGCTGATGCGTGGTACACCATCGAGGGTAAGACCGATGACTCCCTGTGCTGCTAGGCGACGCACCATATCATGATTGACAGGAGAGGCGGGGTGGATGAAGGTGATGAGGTACTGCCCAGCGTGCATCATCTCTACCTCGTGCATGCCGAGGGCTTCGTTGTGCTGAGGCTCCTTGACCTTGAGGATGATGTCAGCGCGCTGATAGATCGTGCGTGGATCATCGATGAGCTCTGCGCCTTGCTGGGCGTAGTCTTCGTCATGGTAGAGAGCGCCCAGACCCGCGTTGGTCTGTATGAGGACGCGGAAACCGTCCTTGACGAACTTGCCCACAGTCTCGGGAGTGGCGGCTACACGAGCTTCGCCACGCATAATTTCTTTTGGGATACCAATAGTAAGCATCGCTATGTATGTATTAAGGATTACTGTTGTCTAACATCGTTGCGACGAGGCAGGGGAGGGGTGCGTTCGGATGTGTTGCTCTCGCTAGGGCTATTCTGATACTATCCTTGGTCCTGCGCCGTATGCTTCGCAAATATAGTAAACTGATACGAATGTAGAACCTTAAAAATGGACTATTTTTCATCTCTCAGATAAGTAAAAATCGAACTATATATCTAGGTGTTGATAATATTCCCTTGCGTTAATGTCTAGATTGTCTCTATGCCTGCGTCTATCATGTCGATTCGTCACTATGTCTCATTTTCTTTCAGTTAATCGACATGAATCTCATGCAAGAATCCTCTTATAGAGCATAAGGATGCAGAGGTGAATCGACGAAATCAGTCGGAGATTGCGTCTTCATTTGATACAAATGCATCTAGTCGTGTAAGAATATCTCATCGCTCCAGGTAATATAAATAGGTTTATTGCTCGGAGACTTCTTCAGTTCACGTCGTGGTTTGTACAGACCACGACGTGAATTATACAGACCACGACGTGAATTGTACAAACCACGACGTGAACTGAAGAAGTTGCCCCTAGGGAAATGAATTTTGCTTCGCCGAGCGAGGGCGGGTGCTTTGCCGAGGTTGGGCATATTCGGAGACCTTGTCCGAGATCTGTGTGATAGGTGGTGGATTCCCTTAGGTTTGATGGGTAGGGTGTGCAAGTGATTGTGTACCTTTGTGAAAGATTAAACGGTATTGAGTTGTTTACTGGACTAATATGAAACATAGTTTGATAGTGCTGTGCCTAATGCTCGGAGCGCTGGTAGTACAGGCTCAGCAAGGGACGATCCGCGGGCGGGTGATCAGTGCGACGACGCACCAGCCGATAGAGTTTGCGACGGTGCAGATTAAGGGGACGGGTGTCGGGAAGGTTACTGATGCCTCGGGAGCATTCACCCTGACGGGGGTGCGCCCAGGCTTTGTGCGTCTGATGGCAGAGTTTGTGGGGTATGAACCCAAGCTTTCGCCCGAGATCCATGTGATCGGCAACCAAACGTCTTTCGTAGACATAGAGCTGACCGAGTCGGTCGTGACACTGGGTGAGCTGGTCATTCGTCCTCGCCTACAGCTACGCAAGATCGAGAGCCCGCTATCTCTGCTTACGCTCGGCGTGCAGGAGATCGAGAAGGGGGCTGGGGTCAATCGTGACGTCTCTAAGGCGATGCAGACCCTCCCAGGCGTGGGCGTCACAGACCCCAACCGCAATGACTTGATCGTGCGTGGTGGCGGACCCGCCGAGAATGTTTTTTACCTGGACGGGGTAGAGATCCCCGTGATCAACCATTTCTCTACCCAAGGCGCTTCGGGCGGAGTTATCGGGATTATTAACCCAGACTTCGTGCAGGAGATAGATTTCTACTCGGGTGCTTTCCCCGCACAGCGTACGGGTGCGCTCAGTGCTGTGATGGAGGTGAAGCAGAGAGACGGTAGTCCCGACCGCCTGCATGCCAAGGGAGCCGTTGGTGCTTCGGATGCTGCCCTAACGCTCGAGGGACCTCTAGGCAAGCGCACGACCTTCATCGTTTCGGTACGCAAGTCGTATCTGCAGTTCCTCTTCAAAGCCCTGGGGCTTCCTTTCCTCCCGACCTACGACGATATGCAGTTTAAGGTTAAGCACCGCATCAACGAGCGCAATGAGATCTCGCTCATTGGGCTTGGGGCGATCGATAAGATGAGGCTCAACCTCGACCTGCGTGACTCGGGTACGGAGTCACAGCGCTACCTGCTGGGCTATCTCCCCGAGTATGACCAGTGGAACTATACCATCGGTGCCGTCTACCGACGCTTCGGCGAGCATACGCAGGATACCTGGGTGCTGAGCCGAAACATGCTGCGCAATGCCAACTACAAGCACCCAGACAATGACTATGCTCAGCCTCGCTCACTCGATTATCGCTCGGATGAGGCAGAGAGTAAGCTACGTGTGGAGCGCTCGTATCTACAGCTCCCCTTCAAGCTCCTCGTGGGAGCAGGGCTGGAGTATGCTCACTATACCAATACCACTAGGATGCAGATCTTCCGCGCAGGGATGCCCGAGATGATGAGCTACTCGTCGGACTTGGATCTCTTCTCATACGAGGCGTTCGCCCAGGCTTCGGATCAGTATCTAGATCGTCGCCTAAGCCTCTCGATAGGGCTGAGTGCTGTGGGTAATACCCTCACGCGCTCGATGCGCAACCCTCTGCCACAGCTCTCGCCTCGCCTCTCTGCCTCCTACGCTCTGACCGACGAATGGGATCTCAATGCCAGTGTCGGACGCTATGCTATGCGTCCTGCCTATACCTCGCTGGGCTATCGCGATGGTATGGGTAGCTACGTCAATCTCCGTGACGAGGTGACCTATATATACTCGACTCAGGCAGTGCTCGGGGTGGAGTATCGCCCTACGAGCGATGCGCGCTTCACGGTGGAGACCTTCTATAAGGGTTACGATCATTACCCGCTCTCTATCAAGGATGGCATTAGCCTCGCCAGCCGAGGAGCCGAGTACGGTCAAGTCGGAGACGAGGCGATCATCTCCACAGGTACAGGACGTGCCTATGGAGTGGAGCTATACGGCAAGATGCGTCTAGGGAGTAGGATCGGCGTGACGGGGACGTACACCTTCTTCAGAAGTGAGTTCACCGATATCTCGGGTGTGTATCGCCCCTCAGCGTGGGACACGCGCCATCAGCTAAGCCTCCTCGGAAGCTATCGCCTACCCTCGGGGTGGAACATCTCCGCGCGCTGGCGACTTGTCGGGGGCGCACCTTATTCGCCCATTGACATGGATCTCTCCACAGACCGACAGGCGTGGGCAGTACGCGGGCGTGCCTATCTCGACTACAAGCAGTACAATACCCTGCGTCTGCCTGTGGCACATCAGCTAGACCTGCGCGTGGACAAGGAGTTCTACATCGGCAAGTGGATGCTTAATATCTATGCCGACGTGCAGAATGCCTACGGCGCACAGTCCAGCAATCCGCCTATCTATACCAATCTCGACGCCTCGGGCAATCTAATGCTCGATCCAGTCGATCCTGCACGTCGCCAGACCCTTCGCTCAGTAGAGAGCCTCTCAGGTCAGATCCTCCCGACCATCGGCATCATCGTCAGGCGATAGAGTGCTAACAATACGCCCCAGTGGACTAGTCCACTGGGGCGTATTGTTCACGAGCGTTGGCTCGAAGTCTCGGCTTACTTGTGAGCTATGCGGAAGTAGTCTAGCACTCGGCAGTAGTCGTCTTGAGCAGAGAGGCAGGTATCTAGCAGGTATCCGCGGGTACGCGACCACTCAGATAGTCCTCGGTAATAATAGTACTTGAGTTCGTCCGTGATGATGAAAGGGACGATGCCGTGTGCAAGGCATTCCTTGAACATGATCAAGTGCCCCACGCGTCCATTGCCATCCTGGAACGGATGGATAGCCTCGAAATCGTGGTGAAAGCCGATGATGTCCTCGATACTCTTAGTCTCTAGAGTGTGATAACCTGCCAAAAGCCCTTGTATGGCGTGCTCGACCTCTTCGGGGGCTGTGGTCTCGATGCCTCCGACCTCATTGGGTAGACGCTTATAGCCTCCCACGGCAAACCACGACTTACGGCTATCGCTCGTCCCCTCCTTGAGCAGACGATGAAGCTCCTTGATCAGGACTTCGGAGAGTGGTTCGTGCGCAGAGTCAATGATGAGGTCTATACAGCGGAAGTGATTTGCTGTCTCGATGATGTCGTCTACATTGATGGCTTCGCTCGTGATGCCTAGGGTATTGGTCTCGAAGATATGGCGCGTCTGCTCGGAGGTAAGCCGACTGCCCTCGATCCGATTGGAGTTGTAGGTCAGATCGATCTGGGTGCGGTGGTATATGCCTCCGCGGTGTCGCATCTCGCGCTCTGCGCGTAGCGTCTCTAGGAGGGACATCGGGGACTGGGGGGTAGGTCTCTGTAGTCTGTGGCATCTTGATGAAGAATCTTGCTCAAAGGTAATGCACTTTGAGACCACTGCATAATCTCATTCTAGTCTAATCAAGACCCTTAGTCTATCAATGCGCCCGCCCCCTACCTAGACGTCTAGGCAGAGGGCGGGCGCATTTGTTTATAGGGCTAGGAACTAGCGGGCGAGGTATGCGTCGAGCATCCAGGCGCTCTTCTCCTGTTCGCTGATGAAGTCACCCATGAGGGCTACAGTCACTTCGTCACCGGCTTCGCTAGCTAGGGCGAGTGCCTCGCGCTCGAGGGCGATGAGGACGGTGTAAGCCTCTACGATAGCAGGGATGATCTTGGCGGGGTCAGCTAGGAGCGTCGTTTCGCTGATCTTGCTCTGACCGAGAAGGACGCTGAAGCGATTCTCAGGCTGATGGTCGAGCTGAAGGAGGCGCTCTGCCACTTCGTCGATCTTCTCAGCGGTGTCGTCATACATCTTCTCGAAAGCTTCGTGAAGCTGGTAGAACTGTGGACCGCGTACGTGCCAGTGATACCCGCGGAGGTTCGTGTAGTACACTTGGAGAGTTGCGAGTAGCGTCTCGAGGCTCTTAGCTACTGGGGCTACTGCTGCGGGGTTGAGACCCGTGATGTTTAGGACTTTGCTCATTGTCTTAATTTGTTTGGTGTTATTACTTGATGCAAAGGTAGGGTCTTTGCCTCCCTTTGCCAACAGACTGAATATATTAGCTAATAGTGCTGGTCTATGAATTGGCATTCAGACCCCGACTGGAGTGAGGGAGAAAGTCTGCGCCCCTTGATCTCGACGAGACCGAGGGGCGCAGACGTATGGGGGGGTAGGATTAGTAGGGATAGGAGTACTCCTCGACTGCCTCACAGCGGAGCGTGAGGCTAGAGCTGGTGGAGCTGATAGCGAAGATACCCGTACCGCCCCGCACATTCGAGTAGACCTTGACGGGCGTGACGAATGGATTCTCCTCGTCGTAGTCGCTGGAGGCTACTACCCCTACAGAGCGGTAGTAGTGGTAGGCATCGGCTGTAAGCCCCTCGAGCTGCACATGGATTTCGATGTAGCTGGCGGGTTCGTAGCTGCCAGATTCGTATCTGCCGGGTACTCTAGAGGCGGGCTGTACGAAGACTTTGCCAGAGAGTGACCACTCATCGACTTTGATGTTTAGCGTAGCCTCAGAGCCAGAGAAGAGGGCATCGCTGAAGACGAGGTAGTCGTTGGTGGCTGTCCCTTCGCCGAAGATGTCTAGATCGCTCTCATCGCTGGAGGTCGCCTTGGGGTTGCCATCCATGAGGATGAAGTCTTGGTAGTAGACCACTCGAGCTGAGACGAACTCTCCATAGGTTACCTTGCCCGTCTCCGAGTCCACATGGACAGGGCGGGTCTGCATCCGTAGGCGATAGTAGTTGTTTTCGCTGGCGTCGTCTGTGAGGGTAACGGATACGGGAGCTAGTCGGAGCGTCCGCCCATACGAACTGTAGTAGCGGGACTCGAGCGGAAGCACCTTCGCCGAGACGAGCTTGGGGCGGGCTGGCACCTTCTGCGAAGCAGTGAGGCGCTCGCCCTGGGGCGTAGTGATGTCTAGATCTACGACGTCACCAGGGGCGAACGCAAGCCCGAGTGCCTCGTAGGTACTATAATAGGGCGTATAGCCAGACGGGATAGCCTGCTCCCCCATCGTGGTGGTAGCATTGCCATTGACCGATATGCGTACGGATGCTCCGCTGAGTGGGTCGGGGTGATGGTAGTGCGTGCGCGAGAGATAGAGGTAGCTCTGTGCGCTGGGATCTTGATCGGTCGAGCCAAGGAAGCTGACGGTGGGGACGCGCTCGGCACTCTCTAGCGGGATGTCGATGTAGGTCTTGCAGGATGTGAGTGGCAGGAGGGCAGTCAGGGCTATGAGAGCCTTATATATTGTGTTCATAGTCTACGCGGGGCTAAAACTTGTACGTATAGGAAACCGAGGGGATCAGCGGGAGGATGCTCAGCTGCACGAGGCGCATATTAGATCCTCGGGGTGAGGTAATCGACTCGGGGAAGATGAACGAAGGGTTCTTGGCATTGTAGAGGTTGAAGACGCTGAAGTTCCAGATGCTCTCTGCTCCGTTGCGGTGGAAGCGTTTGTAGTTCATGCTCACGTTGAGGCGGTGCGTCATCGGCATGCGGTAGTTGTTGCGCTCAGAGACGTAGCCTGCTTCCTTGACATAGTTGCTCCCAGGGATGAGGATATGTTGCTTCTCAGCCCCTAGGGTGATCGTCCCTCCCGTGTATAGCTCCCAGCTGGCAGAGATGTCTGTACGCTTGGTGAGCTGGTGGGTCACGACGATATTGACATGGTGACGGCGGTCATACTTGTAGGGGAACCAATTACCTTGGTTGATGGAGCCGTCGGGGAAGCGACGCTCGCTACGTGCTAGTGTGTAGCCGATCCATCCTGTGGTCGCGCCGGTCTGCTTCATCAGCAGTAGCTCGAGTCCATAGGTGCGTCCCTCTCCCATCTCGACCTTGCGTTCCCAGCTGGTAGAGTTGCCGATGAATGAGGCGCCGTCCTTGTACTCGAGGATGTTGTTCATGAACTTGAGGTAGGCATCTGCCCCGAAGCTCCACCCCTTGCCGAGGTCATACTTCGCACCGAGGCTGATCTGGTCGCTCGTCATCGGACGGATATGCCCCGTGGTAGGTACCCACAGGTCGGCAGGTAGGGTTAGGGTGGCTGAGGTGAGCAGGTGTACGTTCTGCTCCATGTGGGCGTATGAGAGCTGGGTCGAGAGCTTGTCTCCGAGGCGAACGTCTAGGTCGGCACGAGGCTGGAGCGAGAGATAGCTCTTGCCATCTACCCCGAAGTAGCTGGTGCGTAAGCCGAGGTTGAGCAGGGCATTGCGTCCTAGGTGCCAACGGCTCTCGATGTAGGCGGCGGCATCGTTGGCATCGATGGGTCGGTTGGCTTTATTGAGGGCAGCGATAACCTCGGGAGAGGGAGCGTCCTCACCCGTCGCCTTGACCCCGTATGCCTCTGGCTTGAATCGGTGATTGACGTAGTCCAGCCCGAAGCGTAGCTCCAGCATAGGAGAGGCGAAGTAGTGAAGATTCCAGTAGGCTGCGATGTCGCGGATCCCCGAGAGGTACTTGACGCTCATGGAGCTGGGTGCTCTGTAACGCGACTCGGTGCTACTCTCTGACCCGAGAGCGAAATTGTAGTCTGTGTAGGCTAGCGTGAGGTCGCTGAACAGCTTGCTGGAGAATACGTGATTCCAGCGGAGAGAGCCGATGGTGTTACCCCACTTGAAGGAGGCATCCCACTTGTTCGTCTCCTGATTGTAATGCTCGGAGAACTTGCTGTAGAATTTGTCCTGCCCCTTGTAAAACGAGAGGTACACACGGTCGCGGTCGCTGAAGCGGTGCTGCACCTTGGCGTTGAGGTCGTAGAAGTAATAACCTCCAGTCGTCTCGTCATCGCTAGCGGCAGAGATAAAGGGAGCCATCAGCACATCGAGGTAGGAGCGACGCGCAGAGATGTTGAAGCTCGTGCGGTCCTTAATTATAGGGCCCTCGACCTGTGCCTTGGCAGAGAGAAGCCCGATGCTTACAGCGCCCTTGTACTTCTGCAGGTTGCCGTCGTTCGTGCGCACGTCGATAACTGAGGAGAGGCGCCCCCCGTAGCGTGCAGGGAAGCTACCCTTGTAGAGGTCTACCTTCTTGACGGCTTCGGGGGTGAAGACCGAGAAGAAACCGAAGAGGTGGTCTACGTTGTACACGGGGACACCGTCGAGGATGATGAGGTTCTC
>JBHACZ010000076.1:0-9302 GCA_041854825.1 Porphyromonas sp.
TCGTGGAACAACGCAGAAGCCCTCCCATCTTAGAAATCTCTCTATATGGGATGGTCTCGACCTCAATACCCCAAGTATCACACAAGTGCGTATTAAGCCTCGTGAACGTACTATCGCTGATGAGCTTCGTTGGAGACAGTGAGAAGATATTCGTATTCATCGTATATGCTTCTTCTGTCGTTACAGCAAAGAGATTGTCTTGTCCGAAGATCTCATCCATGAGTGCCACATCTTTTCTGTGCAAGAATCCCTCGGGATAAATCAATGCCTTGCCCTGCCCCACAGGCTGGAAAGCACAGTCAAGATGCAAGACACCCTGACGAGGGTCATGATCATGCTTGCGCAGCTCAATAGGAACAATCTGCTTGTGTGGGAATCGTTCGCGTAGGTAGTCTACGGCCCACTGATTCGTTCGCGCCATCTTGTACGCAGGATAGTCTGGAGCGAGATAGCAACCCACGAACAGGATGTCATTATATAATATAATGTCTCCCCCCTCGGTATGCACACGCTCAGGTAAGAACTCAATGTTTCCCGAGGGAATGCAATCAATGAAGTGCGAGAAGGCTGCCGTCTCTTTCTCTCTGTCGGGGATCAGATTGGACACGAATAGGGTATCATCGACGACGAAGCATACATCACGAGCGAAGACTTGATTGTAGTCTTCGACAAGCGATGGTCTAAGTACGGTGACACCATTACGCTCCAGTGCATCAAGAAGTGCATCCATCTCATGCTTCACATCCGCCTCGTCAGGATAGATCCCTAGCTTTATCGACTCGTAGCTCTTGGCATCGAAGGCTTCGGCAAGTGTAGGCGTAGCGCCCATACTATCGGGCAAGCCGAGCACGACGACCTCTAGGCGGTCGATCTCATTGCTTACATTGGGAATAATCTGTGTCATAGTATCGAGGTATTGTTGTTAGATCGGGCTACAGAATATTGAGCGACTGCTCTTTGATCTGCTCCAGTTCGTCCTTCATACGCACGACGATCTGTTGCATCTGGGCATTGTTGCTCTTAGAGCCAAGAGTATTGATCTCGCGTCCTATTTCTTGGGCAATGAATCCAAGCGTCTTACCTTGCTGTCCATCACTTTGCCCCATCACCTCCATAAAGTAAGCTAGGTGGTGACGCAGGCGGTCTTTCTCTTCGTTGATATCGAGCTTCTCGATATAGAAGATCATCTCTTGCTCCAGTCTTCCTCTGTCAATGCCATCGGGCGAGATCTTTTCTAGTGCTTCGGCGAGACGTGTGCGAATGGCTTCGATGCGTTCGCCTTCGGGCTGTTCGACAGCGAGCAGCAGTTCGCCAATGTTCGTAATTCGGCGTGCAACGACTTCTTCCAGCATCACCCCTTCTTGACGGCGGAATGCCTGAACGGCATCCAATGCGCCGACAATGGCATCACGCACGACGCTCCATTCCTCTTCGCTAACCTCAGCGATGGCTAGCTCATTGCTCACCAGTACGCCTGGCAATCTCAGTAATGTCTCATGTATCCGCACTTGGTCGGCGAATAGCGTGGGGTTGATTCGATCCAGCTCCTTAATATAATATTGTAATGCGGCTTCATTGACACGCTGGACACCCGCCAGGGACGAACTTACATCGTCCACCGTAATGCTTAGTTCGATCTTGCCACGGAATAGACGTTCGGCGACTAAGTTGCGCACTTCGATCTCTCGTTCACGATAGCACAGGGGCAGACGCGAGGACATATCGAGCTGTTTGCTGTTGAGAGTCTTGATGAAGACGATGATATTTTTGCCTTCATATTGGACGGCGACCTTACCCACGCCGGTCATTGACTGTATCATACTGTATAAATATTCTTTGGATGAATGCCTCCTAGGCAATACGAATGTAAAGGTAGCAATTACTGCCCAATCCTCCCGCCTAATGGGTCAATTTCACCTTCCCAAAGCCTTCAAAATTGGATGAAAATACGAACCTAATTCAGTCCGTCACAGAACCCTATTCAGTCCGTCACTGAAATAGGTTCAGTGACGGACTGAATTACCCCCCTCTTTTGGGCCTATCGGGAAGCCTTCTCACGTCGAATGCTAACCCTCATGAAACCCTCCCCTAACCCACGTCAAACTTCGTCCCCACCCACGTCGCGCTACCATACAACAGATAGAGACTGTTCCTACAACAGTCCCTAACCATTGTACGAACAATCCCTACCTGTTGTCCCCTGCCCTTCTTCCCCAATTTTCATCCCGCACCGAAGGGTCACACATCACTCAGGGACTGATGTAGGATCAGTGACGATGTGATGTTAGCCCCCTTTCTCGAGCAAAGCAAGAGCCTCGCAGCACTTCCACGGGGAAGGCTGCGAGGCTCTTGAGCAGGGTCGTCGAGGCTTACTCTACAGTGCGATATTGCACGAAGGCTTCGATAGCTTCATAAGAAGCAAGGCCGAGGCTAGCATAGAGCTGAGCAAGACCACGGTTGCGGTCTTCGCTGCGCTGCCAGAATAGACGTTCGTCATCACCAAGGAAAGGCGCTGCCTCCATCTGGCTCTGATGCTTGAGAATGCTGTTGCGCTTGAAACGAAGTTCTTCGGGACTCATGGGCACTGCCATCTCGATGTGTTCGATCTCCCATTCAGCCCAGGCACCACGGTACATCCATACGCGGCAGTCATTGGCATACCACTTCTCGTGCTTGAATAGGTCGATCGCCGCTAGGATCGCATCGAGGCAAACCTTGTGCGTGCCGTGTGGGTCAGCAAGGTCACCAGCCACGAAGATCTCGTGAGGCTTGATGCTCTCGATGAATTCCTTCACGATCATCACGTCCGTTTCGCTGATGTCATTCTTCTTGACAAGACCTGTCTCGTAGAATGGTAAGTCAAGGAAGTGGATGTGATCATCATCAAGTCCGACGAATCGGCTACCCGTACGCGCTTCTTCGCGACGAATGTTGCCCTTCATGAAGCGAACGTCAAGACGCTCAGGCTCGCCCTCTTGCTTATGATTCATTAGGAAATCACGGATCTCCTCTGCCTTGGCAAGCACGGGATCGTCCTCGCGGCCGTAGTGCTTGCACACATTGCGCAGGAAGCTCACGTAACGGATCACTTCCTCATCACCCACAGCGATATTACCAGACGTCTGATAAGCTACGTGTACATCGTGTCCCTGCTCTACGAGACGACGGTAGGTACCGCCCATCGAGATCACATCATCGTCGGGGTGTGGGCTGAAAACGATCACACGCTTGGGATATGGATTGGCACGCTCGGGTCGATCAGTGTCGTCAGCATTGGGCTTACCACCAGGCCATCCCGTGATCGTGTGCTGAATGTCGTTGAAGACACGGATATTGACATTGTATGCCGAGCCGAACTCTGCCACGAGTTCGCCGAGACCATTGTCCGTATAATCCTTATTCGTAAGCTTGAGGATGGGCTTGCCTGTCGTCTCGCATAGCCATACGATGGCACGACGAATGAGTTTCTTGTTCCATTCGCAGCTCGTCACGAGCCAAGGATGATTGATACGTGTGAGGAGTGATGCCGCACCGAGATCCACATAGATCTTGGCACTAGGATGCATCTGCAGGATAGATGCGGGCACAGCGTCCGTCTGAGGTGCTTCGACTGCCTGAGCGATCTGCTTCGCCTTACTATCTCCCCAGGCTACGAGCGCAATGTTGCGAGCACGGAGGATAGACCCGAGACCTAGGCTGATAGCGCTTTGAGGAACAGAGTCCACGTGATTGAACATGCTCTTAGCTGCTTCCTTGCGTGCCGTGCTGTCGAGGACGACCAGGCGTGTGCTGCTATTCGCATTCGTACCAGGAGCATTGAACCCAATGCCAGAGTTAGCACTGATGCCTAGGATGATAAGATCAATACCCCCGAGGGCAGCGATCTTTTCTTCAAAGGCGACACACTCCGTAGCTACGTGCTCGATAGAGCAGGCTACATTAGGTGCCAGGATATTTGCCTCTGCAATATCTATGTGATTGAGAAACTCTGCACGCACCTTGGCAAGACACCCTACTGAGGCATTCTCTGCCAGTGGGTAATACTCATAGCCGAGTACTGCCACGACGTTTGCAAAGCTAAGCCCCTCGTTGCGATGCATATCGATGAGGCGCTGATATACGGCTACTGGAGATTCGCCACCTGAGAGGCCTAGGACATAAATCTTGCCAGCTCCTTGGGCTACACGGATACCGTCGGCAATGCGGCGGGCTAGGATGACTGCGGCTTCTCTATCATTCTCGGCAATAAAGGTCGGCACCTTCTCGTAACGAGTCAGCACGGCTTCCTCTAGCGCGTTAGCTGGACGATAATACTTCTGAGGTATCTCGGTCAGCTTGATGAGTGAACTTAGATTTGTTCTCATTACTTACTGTTGGTTTTAATAGTATGGCAAAGGTAGGGATAAATTCTCACATAATACTGACAATTGTGCGAAAGGATAATGGCTATCTACAGGCTAATATGAAAGCGATTAGCTCGCGAAGCAACTCGCCTCCAGGAGCATTCGAGTCTACACCTTTGCTGGCAGCGTCGGTCATTCGGATCTGATGAATGATACTGAAGGTCGCAGCTGCCGTATAGTGGCGGGCGCCATCAATGTAATCGCGAGCAGCATAGGGACTAACGCCAAGTGCAGAGGCTATGCCTCGTTCACTCTTGTCCGCTACATAGTAGACTGCCATCAGCTGGGAAAAGTAGCCAAACAGGATTGGCAAGGTCATCTGAATCGGATAGAGACGTTCATTGGCGGCGAAGTACTGTGCAATACGGAAGGCGCGAGCGGCATTGCGGTCAATGAGGGCTTGGCGAAGCTCAAAGTTGTTGTACTCTTTGCTAATACCCACATGCTCCTCAATGAGCTCGGGAGTAACCGTTCCTCCACGTTCGCCGAGAACAATGGATATCTTGGCAACTTCGCCTAGGATCTTTTCGAGATCGTTACCCGTATGCTCTGCCATCAGCTGGGCAGACCGGTGATCGATCTGCATACGTTGAGCAGTGAAGCTCTTGACAATAAAATCGGGAACACGACTATCGGAGAGGCGTGTACTTTCGTAATGCGTGCCGAGCTTGTCGAACGCTTTGTAGAGAGCTTTGCGCTTGTCTATCTTCTTACGATAGCACAGGACTAGGCAAGCCGTGTCAGGTAATTCGTCTAAGTATGGAGCTACATCATCAATATCGCGGACTTGCTGCGCATCACGCACGAGCACGAGTGTCCGCTCCCCCATCATAGGGAAACGCATCGCTTCGCCGAGGATCGTACGACAATCTACTTCCTTGTCGTATCCATAGAAGACTATCTGATTGAGCGACTGTTCCTCCGCAGGGATAAGACGTGCAGAGAATATCTCTGCAAGCTTATCGATGAAAAGAGGTTCTTCACCCCACAGTAAGTAAGCACGCTTGGGCTTACGATCGCGAATGGCTGAGGCAATGTCTTCGTAGGAGAGCATAGTAGGGCGAACTTGAGTATCTTTGCAATCATTATAAAACTAGAGTACAAAGATAATGATTCGGCTCAATCTCCCTCCCTTCGAGATACGTGTAGAGAAGCGTGCAGACAAGGTGTACGTGTGGGATATCCTGCGTGCGCGCTTTGTCCGCCTTACTCCCGAGGAATGGGTGCGACAGCATTTCGTGCATTATCTGACAGGACACCTAGGCTATCCGCCAAGCTTACTGATGAACGAAGTACCTATCTCTGTGGGTTCGCTCTCACGTCGGGTAGACAGTATATTATATACGCGTAGCCTTCGGCCTGTGATGCTTGTCGAGTACAAAGCTCCCAGCATCCCCCTGTCTCAGCGCGTACTAGAGCAAATCTTACGCTACAATTACGCTCTGCGTGTGCCCTACCTCATCATTTCTAACGGGCTAGAGCACCACGCATATCAGATAGACTACACAGCAATGACGTATAGCGCACTAACAGCTATTCCCCCATATACTGAGTTAATAGCGCCTCCCGAGGAATAAGAGACAAATTCAGAGAGCTATCCGAAGTCTTCGGATAGCTCTCTGAATTTCTTACAAGCGGATCGTTTAGAGTTCGAGACCTGCACCTGGCTTGAACTTAGCCACACGGCGCGCAGCGATCTTGATCTTCTGCTTAGTCTGAGGGTTGATACCTTCACGTTCGGGTTTCTCTACAGCTGAGAAAGTACCGAAGCCTACGAGTGTGATGCGTTCTCCAGCCTTGAGCTGCTCTGCCACTACCTCAGCGAATGCATTGACTGCCTTCTGAGCATCAGTCTTGGTCAGACCTGCCTTCTCGGCTACACTAGCGATAAATTCTGACTTGTTCATTTGTGAACTTCTTTATTAGTTAGACATATCGTAATCACCCTTCACTTTCGAACTCTTCCGTAGCCACAAGAGTGATTCACAAGCCCAAAAGTACAAAGAATATTCAAATGCAAAAACGCTTCTACCCCTCTAGTGAGATAATTTCCCCATTTTGGTCTTATTTTTCTATTCTGAGAGGGTTATAGCGGGGCATTAGGCCGCGATGAGGGGGCTTTTTTGTACCTTTGCCGGCACATAAGCAAAGACAAACTTTACAGACAGGCAACATATAATATGAGTAAGAAATACAAACGTACCCTCATTACCTCCGCCCTACCCTATGCTAATGGCCCAGTACATATCGGGCATCTCGCGGGCGTATATATCCCAGGCGACATCTATGCGCGCTACCTACGCCTGCGTGGTGAGGAAGTGCTATATATCGGTGGCAGTGACGAGCACGGAGTGCCCATTGCTATCAAAGCTCAGCGCGAAGGTGTAACGCCTCAAGAAATCGTAGACCGCTATCACACAATCATCAAGGACAGCTTCGAGCGCTTAGATATTACATTCGATATATATAGTCGCACGACAAGTGATACGCATCACGCGCTAGCCTCCGACTTCTTTCGCACATTGTATGACAAAGGTGAGTTCGTCGAGCAAACCTCTATGCAATACTACGACGAGGAGGCTGGGCAGTTCCTTGCCGACCGCTACATCCTCGGCACTTGCCCACACTGCGGAAGTGACAAGGCATACGGAGATCAGTGCGAGAGTTGTGGCACATCGCTAGCCGCCACTGACCTTATCGATCCTCGCAGTGCCATCAGCGGTAGCCAGCCTGTCCTACGTGAGACTAAGCATTGGTACCTTCCTCTCGACAAGCATGAGCCTTTCCTACGCGAATGGATCTTAGAAGGGCACCGCGAATGGAAGAGTAATGTCTACGGTCAGTGCAAGAGCTGGCTTGATCTAGGGCTACAGCCTCGTGCGGTAAGCCGAGACCTCGACTGGGGTATTCCCGTACCCGTAGAGGGTGCAGAGGGCAAGGTACTCTACGTATGGTTCGATGCGCCTATTGGCTATATCTCCAATACCAAGGAGCTACTCCCAGACACCTGGGAGACGTGGTGGAAGGACGAAGACACTAAGCTCGTACACTTCATCGGCAAGGACAACATTGTCTTTCACTGTATCGTTTTCCCTGCTATGCTTCGTGCCGAGGGCTCTTACATCCTTCCCGAAAATGTCCCCGCCAATGAGTTCCTCAATCTCGAAGGCGACAAGATCTCTACCAGCCGTAACTGGGCTGTATGGCTGCATGAGTATCTCGACGAACTCCCTGGCAAGCAGGATGTACTCCGCTATGTCCTCACTGCCAATGCCCCTGAGACCAAGGACAATGACTTTACATGGAAAGACTTCCAGGCACGTAATAACAACGAACTCGTAGCCGTCTATGGCAACTTCGTCAATCGCGCCCTCGTCCTCACGCATAAGTACTTCGGCGGTCGCATCCCTGAGCTTAATGAACTGACCACCTACGACCGCGAGACTATCGCAGAGGTACAAGCCATCAAAGCACGTCTGGAGCACGAGATCGAGCATTACCATTTCCGCGAAGGACTCAAGGAGGCGATGTCTCTCGCACGCATAGGGAATAAGTACCTTGCTGACACCGAACCCTGGAAGCTTGCCAAGACCGATATGCCACGCGTAGCGACGATTCTCAACATTGCGCTACAGATCACGGCGAACCTTACCACTGCCTTCGCGCCTTTCCTCCCCATGAGTACGGAACGTCTGCTCGCTATGCTCCGCACTGAGGCATTCGCTTGGGACACATTGGGCGCAATGGACCTCCTACCTGTCGGGCACGAGATCGGTACACCCGAACTTCTATTTGAGAAGATCGAGGACGATGTCATCGAGGCACAGATTCAGAAACTCCAAGCTACCAAGGCTGCCAATGAGGCTGCTCAGCCCAAGACCGCAGAGCCTATCGCATCGGACTGCACCTTCGACGATTTCCTCAAGCTAGATATTCGCGTCGGCACTGTCCTAGAGTGCACCAAGGTGCCCAAGGCAGACAAACTTCTACAGTTCCGTCTTGACGATGGACTAGCAGGTCGCACGATCGTCTCAGGTATTGCTGAGCATTATGCTCCCGAAGAGCTAGTAGGTAAGCAGGTTTGCTTCATTGCCAATTTCCCTCCACGCAAACTCCGTGGTATCGAAAGCGAAGGAATGATCCTCTCTGCCCTAGACGCTGACGGTCGTCTGCGCGTCGTAATGCCAGAGGCTCCCGTAGCTCCTGGTAGCAAGATCAGCTAAGATTCCCCTTCCTCTCGGAGAGCATTCAGCCACGAGCGCACGCTCTCCCCGACCTCGCAGAGCCTAGATTTGTCCATGTGACAGATCTAGGCTCTGCTATTCTAGGCGTATATATAATATATGGTCTATGCCCGACCGAATACCTTGCGCACTCTCCCTCTCAATGGCAAGGTTTGACTACCTATATAGCTATGATTTCGCACCTATATACCTACGGATATCCTACCTATATACCTACAGATGTCCTACCTATATACCTACAGATGTCCTACCTATATACCTACCGTGGCGCACCTATATACCTGCCATGACATGCCTATATAGATGTGAAGACATAGGTATATAGAGCAATGCAATGCCCCTCATAGGTGAGATGAATGCGCCCATAGAGTTGATATCAATCTCCTGCTAGTGCGTTCGATTTCCCGAGCCGAATCGTAAAAGTTAGGATAAGAGCAAGCAAAGCTTTTCCATTCGACAGGAAAGATGGACAGCACTACCATAGCGTAGCTCATTGGCTGCAAAGATTAGGCAAGCTTAGGGGTAGCATCACACTAGCTTAGGGGTAGACTTCATTCAGCTTAGGGGTAGTAGCGATCTAGCCCTAAGCTAGATTTTTCTGGCTTAGGGCTAGAATTTTCTAGCTTAGGGCTAGATGGACTCTATTTATAAGGCA
>JBHACZ010000077.1:0-26364 GCA_041854825.1 Porphyromonas sp.
AGTGAGGTCGAAGGGTAGTCCCTCGCGGTAGAGCTGATTGAAGTAATGTCCGACCTCGGAGAAGGTATAGCCTTGGTAGATGGTCTTGCGCTCGAGCTTAAGGCTCTGCAGCTTGAGCTGGATGTAGAGAAGCTCCTCGACCTTGAGCCGTCGGCGCGCTTGCTCCAGTAGGGCAGTGTCGTCGGGGAAATGAATCTGAATGATGGCATCACGGTAGCTCATTAGTCCGCTACGTTGATACAATTCTTGCGGTAGGGTCTCTAGGATCTGCTCACTGACGATGGTCAGCAGGGTGTAGAGCATCTGACGCATTTGCCGATTGCTTAGTCCCGAGCTTTTCATCTTCTCCGAGGTCGTGTACATCGGCATGAGTCCGCCTGTCACTGCCCCTTCACGTGCGACATCATCCACCTCGGGATGGGTGATGGAATACATGCCATTGAAGTATGTCGGCTTGCCGAAGATGATGTACTCCTGCCCGAGCTGATACATCCGCTCGATGTGCTGAATGCCCTGGAACCATATCAGCTCGACGATCCCCGTCTCATCCTGGAATGTCCCCACGAGGCGACGCTTGCGCCCAATGCCCTCCGTCCGCCACTGACGAATCGTCCCCCGAAGCTGAATATGGGGCATCTCACTGCGGATCTCCCGTACCGTATAGATGCGACTGCGGTCGATATACTTGTAGGGGAAGTAATGCAGTAGATCCATATAGGTACGTAGCTCCATGTCGCGGGCGAGTACTTCGGCGCGACGCGGACCTACGCCAGGGAGGTAAGTCAGTGGGGTGTCGAATATATTGGGCATAGGTTTGTAGGTAGCAAGATCTATCCGAGCAAATGCTCTGCCGTCAATAGGTCAATGGGCGTAGTAAGCTTGATATTCTCGGCATTGCCCTCGACGAGAGCAATGCCCCTGTCTGGGAAGGCGGCTTCCCACACCGAGGCATCATCTGTGAAGGCAGGGCTGAAGCCGTAGCCATAAGCGCTCATCAGCTGATCAAGATCAAAGACCTGGGGTGTCTGCACGGCAATATACTGGCTACGCTCCACGGCATGACTGCCCGAGCCGTCTAGTTGCCGCAGGCTATCGGTAACGGGGCGATAGGGGAGGGCTGCGCCCGAGGCTTCGGCTGCGCGGAAGCATTCGTCGATGACCTCTGTCGAGACGAAGGGACGCACGCCGTCGTGAATAGCTACGAGTGCGGGACTAGGGGAGAGCGAGCGGGCAAGTTCTAGGGCATTGCGCACGGAGTGGTAGCGCGTCGCTCCTCCGTGGCAGATGGTATGTGGTAGGTCAAACTGATACTCCTGGCACAACTCCGCCCAGTAAGCAGTATGCTCGGCGGGCAACGCCAGCACGATATGCTGACAGTCCACAAATCGGATCAGCGTATGCATCAGAACGGGGCGACCACCTATGGGGATAAACTGCTTGGGAACCTCTCTCCCCATACGAAGTCCTTGTCCTCCGGCTACGACTATGGTGATTCTATTCATACGACACTATATAATATGGTCTCGAACGTAGGAGGGATCGAGAGCTTAGGTGTCGGATTATTCGTCAAGCTTCGCCATGAGTTTCTCAAGCTGTTTGTCGGCTTTAGTAAGGCGCTCACGGCAGAGCTTAGTGAGGGTTATTGCTTCGCTGACGAGTGAAGTCAGCTGATCGACATCGGGACTCTCATGCTCAATGTGTCGAACGATCGCCTCTAGTCGATCGCTAGCCTCGGCATAGGTGAGGTGGCTATAGTCAGTCTGTTCTGTACTCATATATTATGATATTGTCTTGTAGTGCCTCTGACGAGACAGCTAGGCAAAGATACAAAACCTCGGGCTGTTTACCTATTCTACCGAGATCTCTGTGCCCAAACTGATACTCACTCTATCTTCGCCTTATAGCATCGGACTTTTATAAAATACGAGTAGAGTAAACAAATGCATTTGTCCGTGCTACTCTAGTTCAACTCTTAAATAATGGCGATTAGCCCCCGATGTTAGAATCCGTCTTCTTCGTCCGGCTTGTTTCCTCCTGAGTTAGGGTTGGGCGATGGTTTGTAGGGTCTTTTGGTTTAGTTTCTTTGCCGAGCCACTCTTTCCTGAAGATCCCACTGCTCACTATCGTACGCAGGTTGACTGTGCCTGTGGTCGATCGTTTGAATTCAGGGATGAAGCGCACGCGTACGCTACTGCTCTGATTAGTCGTGACGACCTTGCCAACGGTGACGGCTTGGGGATCCTAAAGCCGGAGATCTTTCCTTGACTTCCTTGAAAACTGCTATAGTGATTGACTGGAAGATTGATTGGGGAGTAAATTTTATGCCTCGAGAGGATTCAGCAGGTGCCGACTATTGTGATATGATGTACGGGTGGTGAAAAAGATATACCTTTGTGTCTGCATAAGAAATTTAGTAAAGTAGTACAGCAAAGACTATAATGGAGAAAGTGATACGCAAGGCATTGGTCTCGGTCTACCATAAGGAGGGATTGGCAGAGATCCTAGCAGAACTCCACCAGCATCAGGTGGGATTTATATCTACTGGAGGGACGCGTGCCTTCATTGAGGAACTAGGGTATCCGTGTGAGGCGGTAGAGGATCTGACACAGTATCCGTCGATGCTCGGTGGTAGAGTAAAGACGCTACATCCAGCCATTCTCGGTGGGATCCTCGCACGTCGCGACAATCCCACAGATCAGGCAGAGATAGCTCAGCACGAGATCCCTCTAATTGACCTAATCATTGTCGATCTGTATCCCTTCGAAGCTACAGTTGCTTCAGGAGCCTCTTCGGAAGACATCATGGAGAAGATCGATGTCGGTGGTATCTCACTTATCCGTGGAGCCGCCAAGAACTTTGCCGATGTTGTTATCGTGGCATCGCAAGCACAGTATGCACAGCTCTATGATATTCTACGTACCCAAGGTGCTACGGCTACCCTAGAGCAACGCAGAGATTTTGCTCGCCAAGCATTTGCTGTAAGTTCGGGCTATGACGCTGCGATCTTCCGCTACTTCGATGGCGGTGACCAGACGGCATTCCGTCCTTCGGTGGATAATCCTCAAGTCCTTCGCTATGGGGAGAACCCACATCAGAAGGGGATCTTCTTTGGCAATCTATCAGAGTATCTAGAGCAGCTCCATGGTAAAGAGCTTTCGTATAACAATCTGCAGGATATCGATGCTGCAATCGCCCTTATCCAGGACTTTGATGAACCTAGCTTTGCTATTCTAAAGCATAATAACGCCTGTGGCTTTGCTTCTGCTCCGACGATCCTAGAGGCTTGGGAAACAGCATTGGCATGTGATCCAGTCTCTGCCTTTGGCGGTGTACTCGTTGCCAATCGTGAGATAGACCTTGTCACTGCGCAGAGCATTAATAACCTCTTCTGTGAGGTTCTTATAGCTCCTGCCTATACTCCCGAAGCCCTAGAAGTGCTTCGTAGCAAGAAAAACCGCATTATTCTTGTTCAGCGTAAGCGTATAGAGACGACTTGGAACTACCGTTCGATGCTCGGCGGTGTGCTCCAGCAGGAAGCTGACAATGCAATAGAGCTTGCCGAGCAATGCCGTACAGTGACCAAGGTTGCTCCGACTCGCGAGCAGGTGTCAGAGCTTATATTCGCGAATAAGCTTGTCAAACATAGTAAGAGCAATGCAATCGTGCTCTCTAGAGATGGTCGTCTACTCGCTAGTGGTGTGGGACAGACTTCTCGTGTAGATGCCCTGCGTCAGGCTATAGAGAAGGCACGTAGTTTTGGTTTCGATCTCGATGGAGCAGTCATGGCTAGCGATGCATTCTTTCCCTTTGCAGACTGCGTAGCCCTAGCAGCAGAGGCAGGTATTAAGGCTATTATTCAACCTGGAGGATCAATACGCGACGAAGAGAGCATTGTCAAGGCTGATGAACTTGGCATTGCTATGGTATTTACAGGTGTACGCCACTTCAAACATTAATATTTTATCCTGATGGGTCTATTCACTTTCAGACAAGAGCTCGCTGTCGATCTCGGCACAGCTAATACTATTATTATACGAGACGGCAAGGTCGTTCTCGACGAACCTTCTGTGGTCGCATTCGACACGCGTACAAACGAAATGATCGCGGTCGGTAGCAAGGCTCGCGAAATGTACGAGAAGGGAAATGATAATATAAAGACAATTCGTCCGCTTCGTGATGGAGTGATCGCGGACTTCAACGCTGCGGAGCAAATGATACGTGGCATGGTTCGCATGATTAGCCCACGTCGCCGCCTCTTCTCCCCATCTCTTCGTATGGTCGTGTGTATTCCTTCGGGAAGTACAGAGGTAGAGATCCGTGCCGTGCGTGACTCTAGTGAGCATGCTGGAGGACGTGATGTGTATATGATCTATGAGCCTATGGCAGCCGCTATTGGCGTTGGCATCGACGTGCTAGCTCCAGAGGGGCATATGATCGTCGATATAGGCGGTGGCACGACCGAGATTGCCGTGATCTCCCTCGGGGGGATCGTCAAGGATGAGTCTATCCGTACAGCAGGAGACGAGTTCACACATGATATTATGGATCATATGCGTGACGTACACAAAGTGCGTATCGGAGAGCGTACTGCAGAGCAAATCAAGATTAATGTGGGTGCAGTACACCTAGATCTTGATACTCCACCTTCGGATTATTTAGTCCGCGGTGCTGACCTAATGGATACGCGCCCTCGTGAGATCATGGTGAATTATCGTGAGATATGCGCTTGTCTTGAGAAGTCTATCCAGAAGATTGAGAATGCTGTACTCAAGACACTCCAAGAGACTCCCCCAGAGCTATATTCAGACATATGTGTCAATGGTGTAGTCCTCGCTGGTGGAGGAGCCTTGCTCCGTGGACTAGACAAACGACTAACGGAGCGCTTCGGGATAGAGTTTAAGGTCGCAGAAGATCCTCTGCATGCCGTAGCTATAGGTACAGGAGTTGCGCTCAAGAATGTCGAGGCGTTCAACTTCTTGATTCGTTAGTTGCCATTACTCTTATCGCGCCGAGCCCCGAAGTGTATAGATCGATAGTCTATCCACTTCGGGCTTGGTCGTAGGATAGAGAGTCTTTGAGGTCCTTTAATATTCATCGCGTGCGAAAGCTCCTTGATTTTATCTTTGCTCACAAGCATTGGGTCATTCTATTGCTGCTTGAGGCTTTCTCGTTGATACTCTTTGTGGGTGATGGAGCGTATCGTAAAGGATTGCGTTTGTATGCCTACAGCCACGTCTCTGGACGCATTAATGAAGTCCTTTCGAAAGCTCGGGATTATCTAAATCTACATGAACAGAATGAATACCTGCTTCATGAGAAAGCTCGCCTGGAGTCTGAGTTAATTACTCTTAAACGTAGTATATCTGATCGAGACGCTGAGAGCATCCAACTGATGAGAGATACCACTAGTGTCACGGAGTACGTCGTGGCTCGTGTGGTCAATCAGATATCTCATTTAGGCGATGTGTACTATATGATCAATCGGGGGCGGTCATCGGGCATTGCTCCAGATATGGCCGTACTTAGCGAATCAGGTGTTGTCGGTATAGTCCTAGAAGCATCAAATAGGTATGCTATTGTTATTCCTGTGATCAATACCCAGCTTCGTCTAAGTAGTTCAATAAAAGGAAAAGGGTATCAAGGGCAGCTGACTACTCAAGGTTTACATCGACCCACCATCCTCGGAGGATTACCTCTACACGCGGACATCATGCCAGGCGATACAGTTGTTACCAGTGGGTATTCATACATTTTCCCTGAGGGACTTATGGTCGGAGTGGTAGAGGAGAATTCGCTTGATGGAATCGATCATGCCGCATCTGCTTTTGGAACATATAGAATTCGATTGGCAACAGACTTTGAACGCCTAAGCTATGTGTATGTACGAATCTCTACCCCGATGTCTGAAGCGATGGATTTAGAAAGAAGCTTAGTGGAGAAATCATTATGAGTATTGTCAATACGTTACGTTTATTGTTGGCGAGCGTCATTGTACTTGCCATTCAAGTCGCAGTACTCAGCCCGATGAGTCTCTTGGGGGTAGCTGTCCCTCATCTATATCCTGTTCTGCTAATGCTTATTCCTGTCGGAGCTCGTCCTATACGCTTGCTGTGGATTAGCTTTACTATAGGAATGCTACTAGATATGCTTCTTTTGACTCCAGGATTACATGCATCAGCGCTGACGCTGGCGGGTTTTCTTCGGTACTATTTCCTGTCTCCGATGCTAGATCGTGGAGGAAATCTCGATGTTCTCCCGACTTTTGCGTCACTGGGAGCACGAGCCTACTTTCTGTATGCAGAGGTGCTCATAGTTCATCACATCGTTTTGTACGCTCTAGATATGGGACTACACTTCGATTTCGTAACAATGAGCATGCGTTGCGTTGCGGGACTTCTTGTGTCCTATGCGTTGGGTGTCTTAGTAATGTTGCTGTTATCCATCCGGGCAAATAGACGATGATCGATGGTTAATGATATATATTATCCACGTAGATGGCTATTTATAGGAGTTGTCTTTGCTGTACTTTTGGTATTTGTGGGTCGGC
Source organism: Porphyromonas sp. (assembly GCA_041854825.1). Classification (GTDB taxonomy): domain Bacteria; phylum Bacteroidota; class Bacteroidia; order Bacteroidales; family Porphyromonadaceae; genus Porphyromonas. The sequence continues at coordinate 6,548 of JBHACZ010000077.1, forward strand.
TGGTTTATTTGCAGCTCCTTAGCCCTGAGTATATCTCTAGGGCAGAGGGGAATGCTTACTACCATAAAGCGATATTCCCCTCGCGTGGTGTCATATATGATCGTCGGGGTCAGATATTAGTTGCCAATCGTCCGACCTATGATCTGATGATAACTATGAATGAAGCGCGTCATTCTCTAGATACAGCCACTCTAGCCACGCTACTACAAACATCAGTTGAGGAAGTGCGCGGGCGTTTGGAGCAGGTTAAGGATAGGCGTCGAAATAGAGGATATACTCCTTATACACCCCAAGTTCTTATTACGCAGCTGACACCAGAGGTGGCAGCACGCTTTCAAGAGCAGATGTACCGACATCCAGGTTTTTCTGTTCAGAGCCGTACTATTCGGCAGTATGACTATCATCATGCCGCCCATATTCTTGGCTATCTTGCAGAGGCGAGCCCTCGTGACCTCGAGCGTGACAGTCTCCTCTCTGCTGGTGACTACGTGGGGAAGAGTGGGGTGGAGCGATATTATGATGTTGCCTTGCGTGGTGTAAAAGGTCGTGAGATCTACCTGAGAGACTCCCGAGGCCGGATCAAAGGGCGCTACAATGAAGGGCGCAATGACCAAGCACCTGTCAATGGTCACGACCTAACGCTCTCGATCGATGCAGGATTGCAGAGTTTGGGCGAGGAGTTAATGCAGGGAAAGCGTGGAGCTATTGTCGCTATCGAACCAGAGACAGGGGAAATCCTTGCATTGGTTACATCTCCAACCTTCGATCCTGCGTTACTCGGGGGAAAGGACAAGGGAATACAGCATCGTATTCTAGAGGAGATACCAGGTAAACCATTATTCAATCGCGCTATCATGGGCACTTATCCTCCTGGCTCCACCTTCAAGCCAGCTCAAGGAGCTATATTCTTAGCCGAGGGTGTAGTGTCTCCTGAAACTCGTTTCAGCTGCTTCGGAGGTTATCCGCGTTTGGATGGACGACCTAGATGCCATCCGCATGCCCCTGCTCCTGCTCTAGTATATTCACTCGCTACCTCTTGTAATAGCTACTATTGTTGGGGTATGCATCATTTGCTAGACGATCGTAGTAGATACCCGCGTATTCAAGACGCTTTTGAGGCATGGAAGGAACGCATCGTGTCCCTTGGATTTGGTTATGCTACGGGAGTAGACCTCTCAGGAGAGAAGCGAGGTTACATCCCTAATAGCCAGGTATACGACAAGATCTATAAAAATGGATGGAACTCCAGCACGATTATATCTATCTCTATTGGCCAGGGTGAGGTACTCGCAACTCCTTTGCAGATAGCTAATCTAGCAGCGATCATCGCAGGTCGTGGCAAATGGCGTCGCCCACATGTCGTCCAAAGCATTCATGGATCGCAGCTTGACATTTCACATACAGAGATGCTGGATACGGGGATAGCACGATCTGACTGGGAATATATCGTCGCAGGGATGGCTATGGCTGTAACATCAGGGACTTGCCGTGCAGCCAACTTTGCCCCAGGAGAGATCGAAGTCTGTGGTAAGACCGGGACAGCAGAGAACCCTCACGGGAAAGACCATTCCGCATTTATCGGATTTGCTCCTCGTACCAACCCTCGTATCGCTATCGGTGTATATGTGGAGAATGGCGGTTTCGGTGCGAGGTATGGTGTCCCAATTGGAAGAGTAATGATGGAGTACTATCTACGTGATGGCATTCTGTCAAACTCTGGCGAAGCTATTGCTAAGCAAATGAAGTCATCTACTATCTCCTATAGCAATGCGCTCTAATCACGCTACATCTATCTGGCAGTCTATTGACTGGCTGACGATCATCCTTTATCTACTGTTGGTGGTCGCTGGCTGGTTTTCCATCTGTGGAGCGACATATAGTTTCGATATTGACGCACTATTCCAGTGGGGGAGTCGCCCTATGATGCAGTTGCTATGGATAGGTCTTGCCCTGGTGCTAGGCTTTGCTGTGCTGATGGTGAGCTCCAGTGTTTTCGAGCTGTGGGCTCCGGTCTTCTACGTTGCAATGCTACTACTCTGCTTAGTCACCATCTTTGTCGCTCCAGACATCAAGGGATCCCGTTCCTGGCTCGTAATGGGGCCAATAAGGCTTCAGCCCGCGGAGTTTACGAAAGTGGCAGCGGCATTGACTCTAGCTTGGCAATGTAGTAAACATGAGTTCCGCATCCAGAGTCTTACAGGGCATCTCCAGATTATGATGATTATTCTCATTCCTGTGATGCTTATCCTTGGACAGAGTGAGACTGGGTCTGCACTGGTCTTCTTTGCGTTCTTCCTCGCACTCTACCGTGAGGGATTTACGGGGCTATTGATGGGGCTAGGCGTGTGCGCTGTCAGCTACTTCGTCGGAGCATTGGTTTTAGACGAAACTCTTTGGTGGGTGCATACGACAGCCAGTACTTTCCTTATCACGAATCTCATCATTGCCTTCACGCTTGCCCTCATATACATATATGGGCGTAGGATGGGGAGGGTAGTATTCTACCTAGGTTTGGGTGCAGCCTCCTTGCAGATCCTAGCCTTGATTGTATCAAGCTATCTCTGGGCAATCGATGTGTCCTATATGACGCTGGGGATACTCGGGGGGCTTCTGCTATATACATTGTATCTGTGGCTGATACATTCTGGTGGTCGCTCCTCGGCGCGCTACTTACTTATAGCCTTATTTGGTCTTGGCTCTCTCGGGTTCTTTTATTCGACGAACTATGTCTTTGACAATATACTCGAGCCTCACCAGCAGGTGCGAATCAAGATCTCCTTAGGAATAGAGCATGACCCTCGGGGTAAGGGATACAATGTAGAGCAATCCAAGATTGCTATCGGTTCGGGAGGATTGACGGGCAAGGGGTTCCTTGAGGGGACACAAACGAAGCTCAGCTATGTCCCAGAGCAAGACACCGACTTTATCTTCTGTACAGTAGGGGAGGAGCAAGGTTTCATTGGGAGCGTTGTCCTACTCCTTGTCTATGCATTCTTTATCCTAAGGCTTGTGGGGTTGGCAGAGCGACAGACGACATTTGGCAGGGTATATGGCTATTGCATCGCGTCGGTCTTTCTTTTCCATCTCTTTATCAATGTCGGGATGGTGATGGGGCTGATACCAGTGATCGGGATACCTCTACCATTCTTTAGTTATGGTGGCTCATCGCTGTGGGGCTTTAGCTTTATGCTCTTTATCTTCCTCGGTATCGATGGGAGGCGCTTTAATAGCCATCTCTAATCTCTCTGCTCTCTCAAACTTTACTAGCAATGATTCATTCACCCTCCGAAGTTATCTCCTTGATGCGTACTATAGCGATCAAGAAGTACAAGACCTCTATTCCTAGGCTAATACTCTTAGGACTACTCGCGGGTGTATATATATCGATGGGTGGTCTACTCGCATCTATGTCCTCGGCAGGGCTAACTGGTCTAGGGATAGACAATCCGTTCTTACCACGTCTCGTTGCGGGGACGACCTTCCCTGTCGGGCTAATGCTTGTCGTCCTAGTAGGGGCAGAGCTTTTCACTGGTAACACGGCCTACCTAATCCCTGCCACCATGCGTGGAGACATCCCGCGGTGCTATTTTCTCTACAACTGGGGCATTGTCTATCTAGCGAACCTGCTTGGTGCTTTGCTATTCGACTACTTGCTGGTTTATAAGGCGGGTATGATGGATGCACCGGTCTATAGAGACTACATCACGCATGTGGCAGAGTATAAGGTCGAGCTACCGTGGATCCAGGTCTTCCTGCGTGGAGTGGGGGCTAACTGGATGGTTTGTCTTGCCGTGTGGCTTGGCTTCTCATCCTCCTCTATGCTGGGCAGGCTCGTCGGTCTATGGTGGCCAGTGATGGCATTCGTAGCTATAGGCTTCGAGCATTCGGTGGCGAACATGTTCTATATACCTACGGGGATCTTTTACGGTGCTGATATATCGTGGGGAGAATCACTGTGGAGTAACCTCTTGCCTGCGACCTTGGGCAATATCGTCGGTGGGGCAATCTTCGTCGGGATGGCATACACCTACCTCTATCCCGAAGGGCATCACCTATCCGACTAAGCTACCTAATCTATGCTACCAGAGACCCTTCACGTCATTGCGCTCAATGTCCCCTGGCCAGCGAACTATGGTGGTGTCATAGACATCTACTATAAGCTTCGGGCGCTTCACGCTCTTGGGGTCAAGGTTATCCTCCACGCTTGGCAGTATGATGTGCCTCCTGCCACTGAACTAGAGGCTGTGTGTGCGGAGGTGAATTACTATCACCGTCAGACTGGGCTATGGTCTAATCTCAGCCTTCAGCCCTACAATGTGCGTAGTCGCAGCTCTGAGGAACTGGTCTCTCGCCTTCTGAGGGATGATCATCCGATACTCTATGAGGGCTTGCACACGACCTTCTGTTTGTCTGATCCACGCCTTGCGGGGCGTCGTCAGGTCGTTCGGGTGCACAATATCGAACACGAATACTATCGTGCTATTGCTCGGGGGGATCGTGCATTCGTCGGCAAAGCCTTCCACTACATCGAGTCACTCCGCTTTGCACACTATGAGGGTACTCTAAGGTATGCTTCGGCTCTTGCCCCTGTCTCGACTGCCGATGCGCGTGCGCTCACGCATTGCTATCCTGAGCTAAGGGTCATGACTGTGCCTTGCTTCCACGCTTATGAATCAGTGCGTATACGCTCAGGGAGTTCGGATTATCTGCTTTATCATGCCAAGCTCTCTGTCCCAGAGAATGCCCGTGCTGCAGAGTACCTTGTCTCGGAAGTTATGTCGCATCTCCCATATCGCTGTGTGATCGCAGGGATGAATCCTCCCGCTTCGCTTCGTCAGCAAGTGGCGCAATATGACCACATAGAGCTGCGAGCCAATCCCTCTCTCGACGAGATGGAGGAACTAATTGCCGAAGCGCAAATACATCTCCTCTATACAGACCAACCGACAGGGCTCAAGCTCAAGCTACTCGGGTCACTCTTCGCTGGGCGTCACGTCGTCGCCAATCCCGATATGCTCACAGGCTCGGGGCTTGATGCGCTCTGCCACATCGCTTCGACAGCTGAAGCCATGCGTCAGCTATGCCATAGTCTGATGGAGGAGTCAATGACCGAGGACGAGGTTCAGCGACGTGCCGAAGGGCTTAGACCCTACGAGCCCAGACACCTTGCTCTTGAGCTAATGCGTTTATTCTCTTAGATTCTTCCCTTCAGTCGAGCGTTGTGTCCAGATGCACAGAGAGGCTATCCCGACCCGAAGGTAGGATAGCCTCTCGTCTGTAAAGAAAGCCACGCGCGATGAAAGTAGAAACTCCGATAGACAGGATTTGAGTGCCTTGCAACCTTTGTAATCCGTTTGTCTACCGAGGTAGACTGCGGCCCGCCATTGGATGGTCAGCGTGTCTCGGATACTTAAAGAAAAACGTTGAGTCTCCCTATCGACAACGTGGCTTATGACCTGTATTTCTATGAACAAAGGTAAGCATTATCCCCGATCCACCAAATCTCCTACGCGTCATTCCTACTGCTCCTAGTGCCAAATCTCCCATTCAGAGGCAGTCCAGGGCAGAATCGTCCCTGCTCGCTCAGAAACGAATCGATGGATTATACCTTATTCGTGTCGAGCAGCGCACGAATGGTTTTAGCCTAAAGCGTGCAATGGTTCTGTATTCGCTGTAGGCAAGCTAGTAGCTAGCAGTACAGCAAAAAAGAGTAGTAGCTATATATAAAACTTACAACTACTATATGCCATCCTATAAGTCAAGTCATGATTCTTAGAAGTCATGCCTTGATTCCTATAAACCAAGTCTTGATTCCTAGGAATCAAGACTTGGTTTATAGTTTTACCTAGTTACACTACATGTTCTTTGTACTGTGTCACAAAGTTTAGGGTGTAGTGAGTGTGGTTAGTTTGGCTGAGGGAGGTGCGGTGTCGGCTATTAGATAGAAGCCTCTGCTTGACTAGTTGATTTGTAGGATAACTGCTTAGTGTATGGGCTATGGATTGGGTTGCACTCAGCTAGGGAATAGGGTAGTGCGGGTAGCCTTCGGTAGGGCATCAGGCATTTGGGGCATCGGGCATTATTGCGTACTTTTGTGGGCGTATATAATAGTGTAGTTTTAAGAAACTCGTACAACAATGACAATTGAACAATTCAACTTCTCTGGTAAGAAGGCATTCGTTCGCGTAGACTTCAACGTCCCCCTCGATGCAGACTTCAACATCACGGACGACACGCGTATCCGTGCAGCACTCCCCACCCTTAAGAAGATCCTTGCCGATGGTGGCTCGGTAATCATCGGTTCACACCTTGGTCGCCCCAAGAAGGTAGAGGACAAGTTCTCTCTTCGTCACATCCTAGCGCACGTATCACAGTGCCTCGGTGTCGAAGTGCAGTTCGCTGATGACTGTGTGGGTGCGCAGGCTGTCGAGAAGGCAGCTGCCCTTAAGCCAGGTGAAGCCCTCCTTCTAGAGAACCTTCGCTTCTATGCCGAGGAAGAAGGTAAGCCTCGCGGTCTAGCCGAAGATGCTAGCGACGATGAGAAGGCTGCCGCTAAGAAGGCAATCAAGGCAAGCCAAAAGGAATTTACGGCTAAGCTCGCCGCCCTAGCAGATTGCTATGTGAATGATGCCTTCGGTACGGCACACCGTGCACACGCTTCTACGGCACTCATTGCAGAGCATTTCTCAGCTGAGAACAAGATGTTCGGCTTCCTCATGGGCAAGGAGGTGAATGCTGTAGCGAAGGTGCTTGAGGACATCAGTCGTCCATTCACGGCTATCATGGGTGGATCTAAGGTGTCTAGCAAGATCGACATCATCGAGAACCTCCTAGGCAAGGTAGACAACCTCATCCTCACGGGTGCTATGACCTACACGTTCTTCAAGGCTGAGGGTGGTAACATCGGTGCCTCTCTCTGCGAAGACGATAAGCTCGACCTCGCTCGTGAGATCGTAGCCAAGGCTAAGGCTAACGGTGTGAACCTCGTCCTCAGCACAGACAGCAAGGTAGCTGATGCCTTCAATAACGAAGCGCAGACAGCCTATGCAGACAATACGAACATCCCCGACGGATGGATCGGCATGGACATCGGTCCCGATAGCATCAAGACGTATGCTGAGGTGATCAAGGCTTCTAAGACGATCCTGTGGAATGGTCCTACTGGCGTATTCGAGATGGATAACTTCTCTGAAGGTACGCGTGCAGTAGCCGAAGCGATTGCTGAGGCGACGGCTGCAGGTGCATTCTCTCTCGTAGGTGGTGGTGACAGCGTAGCTGCAGTGAATAAGTTCGGTTTTGCTGACAAGGTATCCTACGTATCTACAGGTGGAGGTGCGCTTCTCGAGGCTATCGAGGGCAAGAAGCTTCCAGGTATCGCAGCCATCGAGGCTTAGTCTTCATGGGCTAAGGTGACAAACCTGGCCATCCTATAAGGCAGGCGCATCCCAATGTGAGACATTGGGATGCGCCTGTGACTTGGGAGTGGGGTGTAGGAAGTTAAGATGACGCCGAAGTGGTGTGGGGGATTATGGCTACCTTTGCCCGCACATTAGGCATATATTATCGGATCAATGATTGTTTGCATAGCGGAGAAGCCCAGCGTGGCGCGTGACCTTGCTCGTCTGCTGGGAGCAGATAGGCGTATCGTGTCACGCGGTGTCGGCTATATGGAGGGCAATGGCTATCAAGTAACGTGGACGTTCGGTCATCTGTGCACGCTCAAAGAACCCAGCGACTACTCGCCACAGTGGAGGAGCTGGTCTCTCGGCTCTTTGCCTATGATTCCGGATCGTTTCGGTATTAAGCCCATTGAGATAGATAATTATAAAGCTCAGTTAGAGGTTATCTCTCGCCTGATGCAGACGGCGACGATGGTCGTGAACTGCGGAGATGCTGGACAGGAAGGAGAACTAATACAGCGCTGGGTACTCCAGCTTAGTGGATGCCAAGTGCCCGTGAAGCGTCTCTGGATCTCCTCACTGACTGATGATGCCATCCTGGAGGGCTTTCGCAATCTGAGGGATGCCGAGGATTGCCAGTCGCTTTATGAGGCAGGGATGGCTCGGGCGATCGGAGACTGGCTCCTGGGGATGAATGCGACACGTCTGTACACGTTACGTTACGCCCGAGAGCGCAATCAGATACTCTCTATCGGTCGTGTGCAAACACCTACGCTTGCGCTCGTTGTGCAGCGTGATCACGAGATCGCGACCTTCGTCCCTGAGACCTATTGGGAGCTCAAGACGGTGTACCGCGATACGACATTCAGCGCAGACAAGGGGAAGTATACCACCATCGAGGAGGCGGGCGAGGCTTTGGCTTCGATTCAGGACAAGCCTTTTGTCGTGCAGAGCGTCAAGAAGAAGGCGGGGAAGGAGCTACCGCCTCGACTCTTTGACCTAACGAGCCTGCAGGTGATGTGCAACAAGCGCTTTGCTATGACTGCGGAGGAGACACTCTCGACCGTGCAGTCTCTCTATGAGAAGAAAGTAACGACATACCCTAGAGTAGATACCACCTACCTGAGCGATGATATTTATCCCAAGGTGCATGGGATCCTTGTCGGACTTGTATCATATCGCACCCTGACCACGCCTCTGATCTCTGGCGGTAAGATCCGCAAGAGCAAGAAAGTCTTTGATAATAGCAAGGTAACCGACCATCACGCCATCATTCCCACAGGGCAGCCAGCTCATGGTCTGTCAGAGCGCGAACAGAAAGTCTTTGATCTCATTACCAGACACTTTATTGCAGCCTTCTATCCCGACTGCGAGATCAGCACTACTACCGTTCTGGGGCGTGTAGAGAAGGTGGGCTTCAAGGTGACGGGCAGAGAGATCCTCTCTCCAGGCTGGCGTGTCGTCTTTTTCGACGAAGGAGATCAGACGACTGCCGAGGGAGATGCTTCTGCCGAAGATGATATAGGCTCGAGTACTCGCTCCTTGCCAGCCTTTGTCGAGGGAGAGAGTGGGGCACATCGACCCGATCTTAGGGAACGACAGACCCAGCCCCCCAAGCCCTATACCGAGGGGACCCTCCTGCGTGCGATGGAGACTGCAGGAAAGCTCGTCGAGGATGAAGACCTCCGCGACGTGATGAAAGAGAACGGTATCGGTCGCCCATCGACACGTGCCCATATCATAGAGACTCTACTCAAGCGCGGCTATATTGTCAAGGAGAAGAAGAATCTGCGCTCCACCTCTACAGGCAGTCAACTCATTAGTACGATCAGCTACGAACTCCTCAAGAGTGCCGAGCTCACGGGGCAGTGGGAGTACAAGCTTCGCCAAATAGAGCGACGCGAATGTACGGCATCCTCCTTCATTGACGAGCTCAAAGCGATGGTCATCTCCCTCGTAGGTCAGGTGCTTAGTGGAGGTGCCTCCTCTCAGCCCTCAGTAGCGACAGCACCGCCTTCAGCTCCTCTCTGCCCCCGGTGTGGGCAGGGCCATGTGATCCGCGGGCGTACGAGCTATGGCTGTAGCAACTATGCATCTGGGTGTGATTATCGGATAAGTTTTGATGAGATGAAGGCGTGTGGTGGCATGCTCCCCGCCCCGAGGTCGCAAAGTAATCAAGGGCAATGAGGCTATTTGCATAGTATATATTAATGTATACGTCAATGGGGATATAGACAGGTGCTTCAGGAGACCTAGGTGATGCGTGTCGCACCACCTATGTGGTGCACGCCGCACTGCATATGATGTGCAACCGCACTACCTATGTGGTGTCACACGCACCACATAGGTGATCCGCCCTGCACCACATAGGTCTTCTGGCTAAAGCTCTTGGGTGAGGGATTTCGTAGAGTCCAAATTTTCGGTTTATCCCAATCCAATATCCTCATGCAAAGCCTATAGAATGCGTATCGCATTACTATCCATTGATTGCCTGAATAGTCTCAATATTTTCCGTTAACCTTCGTTCTGAGGCTCTAGAGATAAGGCAATTGGAGAATTCTTACTACATTTGCTCATCAATTTTCTCATATGACAGTGAACGAACGATTCAAATCAGGATTACGACTTGGCATCCCATTAGCTTTCGGCGCTGTGGTGCTGTGGCTCATCTATCGTGATATGGATATGTCGGAGGTCGGGCGTGTGCTACGTAGCGAAGTCGACTATACGTTCTTAGCTATTAGTTTGCTATTTGGCTTGATAGCCAATGTCATTCGTGGTCTTCGGTGGAGCCTTCTAGTTCGCCCTATTGTTCCCGAAGGGGATGCGCAACCTCGACTGGTTAATGCCATCGGGACTGTACTAGGGTCTTATACGGTCAATATGGGGATTCCTAGGGCAGGCGAGTTGTGGCGCTGTGCCGAATATCAACGATATGAACGCTTGCCCTTCAGTACACTCTTTGGAACACTAATCAACGACCGCCTTGTAGATGTCATGACGCTCAGCTTGATTTTGGGGATGTGTATCGTGGGATATAATGATTTCTTCCTTGGCTTTCTAGATAGCCACCCAGGTATTGCCGAACGGATCAATGCTCTGATAGCTTCACCGTGGTTATATGCAGTTCTACTTATCGGTCTTTTGCTATTCCTTGGGGGTATACGTCTGATGCGTCGCTATCCGAGCAACCCTCTGAGCCGTATCCTTGAGAGCGTGGTCACCGGTGTACAGAGCATTCGACGCATGCCACAGCGTGGGCTGTTTATTACCTATAGCTTGATAATCTGGGTAGGGTACTTCGCTTTCTTCTATACGACGTTTTACGCCTTTCCTTTCACGCATGACCTGCCTATAGCGGCGGGTGTGCTGGCTTTCGCTATGAGCAGCATGTCTGCTCTAGCACCGGTGCAGGCGGGGATGGGTCCCTGGCATTTTATGGTGATTACGACGCTGATCGCTTTTGGGGTCTCAGATCTCGATGCTAAGGCTTTCGCGCTCATCGTGCACACGACACAGACGCTGTGGATCACTCTCGTGGGTCTCGTGGCGATTATCCTGCTCCCACTTATCAATCGGCACTATCAGCGTGTAGGATACACGCTGTCAGAGTAAATCGGATTAAATCCCAACACAACATAATACATACTAACTTCTCAAAGGAATTTGTCTTATGGCAACAGAAATCAAATCTCTGTCCCCGACCTCAGTCTGGGGATTCTTCTATGATCTCACCCAGATCCCTCGTCCCACAGGGCAGACGCGCGCGAGTGAGGACTATGTCATCGCCCTCGGGCGCCGACTAGGGCTAGAGACTGAGCGTGATGCCGTAGGTAATGTAATCATTCGCAAGCCTGCTACGCCAGGGATGGAGGATCGTCCCATCGTTACCCTACAGTCGCACCTAGATATGGTGCCTCAGGCCAATAGCGACACGAAGCACGACTTCACGACCGATCCTATCGACGCCTATATCCAGGGCGAGTGGGTACACGCCCGTGGCACTACCCTAGGAGCTGACAATGGTATAGGAGCTGCCTATGCTATGGCAGTACTCGAAGCGACCGACATCAAGCACGGCCGGCTCGAAGCCCTCTTCACCATAGACGAAGAGGTCGGGATGGTAGGAGCCAATGGTCTACAGCCCGGCTTTAGTCGTGGAGACATCCTGATCAATCTCGATAGCGAGGATGAGTGTGAGCTATTCATCGGCTGTGCTGGAGGTATGGACGTGGAGGCCTCACTCGAGTACCGAGACGAAGTGCCCGTGCCAGAAGGCGACATCGCCGTACGCATTAGCCTCACGGGGCTCAAGGGTGGACACTCTGGGATGGATATCGTCCTCGGGCGTGCCAATGCCAATAAAGTAATGAATCGCTTCCTCAAGGAGGCTGTGCAGACCTGCGGTGCTCGCCTAGTGAGCTTTGAGGGTGGCTCACTACGCAACGCCATTCCTCGCGAAGCCTTCGCCGTCGTTACCATCCCTGAGGATGAAGCTGACGGATTGTGGGAGCTTGCGAGCGATTACCTCGACACGATCCGCGTAGAGTACGTGGGTGTAGAGGAGGGGATTAGCTTCACTCTCGAGCATACCGACCTGCCTCAGACTGTCGTCCCCGAGGAGATACAGGATGGTGTGATCAATGCCATCGAGGGATGTGTCAATGGTGTGATGAGTATGCTCACTTCCTTCCCCGGTATCGTCGAGAGCTCAACCAATATGGCTCGTGTGTCGCTCAGCGAGGGCAAGTTTGTAGCCTACTTCCTCGTTCGCAGTTCGCTCGAGAGCCGTAAGATGGCTGTAGCCTCTGCTATCGAGAGCGCTATGGTACTCTGTGGTGCTAGTGTAACCTTCTCTGCTCCCTACAACGGGTGGGCGCCCAATGCAGACTCACCTATTCTTCAGACGATGAAGCGTGCCTACGAGGAGGTGCTGGACGTTACCCCAGAGATCAAGGTGATCCACGCAGGCCTAGAGTGTGGGATCATACAAGGCGTGATGCCAGAGATGGATATGATCTCTGTAGGGCCTACGATCCGTAGCCCTCATTCTCCCGACGAGCGTGTACACATTCCCTCTGTAGAGCGTACCTGGCGTGTGCTACGTCGCGCTCTAGAGCTGATATAACTCTATCGAACAACCAATACAAACAGTATAATAACCAATCAAATTATGGGCAAAACAGCTTATGTATTCCCAGGTCAGGGCGCACAGTTCGTTGGTATGGGAAAGGAACTCTATGAGACTTATCCTCAGGCTAAGGAGCTCTTCACGAAAGCGAATGAGATCCTAGGCTTCGACATCACCAGCATACTCTTCTCTGGTACAGACGAAGAGCTTAAGCAGACGAAGGTTACTCAGCCTGCTGTCTTCCTACACTCTGTCATCAGAGCTATCACGCTCGGTGAGTCCTTCCGGCCTGATATGGTGGCAGGGCACTCCCTCGGTGAGTTCTCAGCGCTCGTCGCTGCTGGCGCACTGAGTTTCGAGGATGGTCTACGCCTCGTCTCTAAGCGCGCCCTAGCGATGCAGGCAGCCTGTGAGTTACAGCCCTCGACGATGGCTGCAGTCCTCGGCCTCGATGATGTTAAGGTCGTAGAGGTGCTGGCAGAGATCCAGGATGAGGTAGTCGTAGCAGCCAACTTCAACTGCCCTGGTCAGCTCGTGATCTCGGGTTCTGTACCAGGCGTCGAGCGCGCCTGCGAGATGCTCAAGGCAGCTGGTGCCAAGCGCGCTCTACCTCTCAAGGTCGGTGGTGCATTCCACTCGCCTCTGATGGAGCCTGCACGTGAAGAGCTCGCTCGCGCTATCGAGGAGACGACTTTCGCCGCTCCACGATGCCCCATCTATCAGAATGTAGTGGCTAGCGCCGTAACGGACCCCGCTGAAATCAAGAAAAATCTTATCGCTCAGCTCACCGCTCCTGTGCGCTGGACGGAGAGTGTGCGCGCTATGGTAGCAGATGGTACTACACATTTCGTAGAGCTGGGACCAGGTAGCGTCCTGCAAGGACTTGTGAAGAAGATCTCTTCCGAAGTTTCAGCAGAGAGCCTCGCCTAAGCTTGAAAACTCCACCATAGGCATAGATGCCCGAGATACTCCGCCGAGAAATGCGCGCTGTATCTCAAGCATCTGTGCCTATGGTACTCTTAGTGGATTACTTCTCACAATAGGGTGCTCATCGGTGGGAGTAGGGTAGAGGTATACACATACAAATAGATGCAGTTCGAGATATTTGCTGCGCGCAGACTGATGCGCTCCACGAGGAGAGGCACCACAGGTAGACCCCGTGGTGTAGGGTCTTTGCTTTCTCTCTCGGTAGTGGGCGTCGCGCTCAGTCTGGTGGTGATGCTCCTGTCGCTCTCTATCATACAGGGCTTTCGCCGGCAGATCTCATCTATAGCATATAGTCAGACGGGGCATATTAGTCTGTATCCCTGGGGAAGTAGCTGGACGAGCACGGGAGATCATACGATGCTCTCAGATAGACTGCTGGGCTACCTACGAGATCGTGACGATGTCGCAGGGGTATATCCCATTCTCCAGCAGATGTCCCTACTCAAGACAGAGGAGGACTTCGCTGGTGTGATGCTCTATGGCGTAGATTCTGCGTTTGGCTATCGTTTCTTCAGAGAGGCTATATCCGAGGGGACGATGCCTTCCTTCGGTTTCGGAGATAGCATTAATCCGATCGTCCTGCCAAGCAAGGTCGCAGAGCGGATGGGTCTAGGTATCGGGGACAAGGTGCGACTCTACTTCACAGGTGATCGTGTACGCGTACGAGCCTACACAATCGCTGGGATATATGACTCTCACGGTCTCGAGGATATGCCTGCTCTGTGTAGCTATGAGTTTCTGCGTAGACTAGAGAGCCTCCCCGAGGGGAGCTATTCGAGAGCCATTATTGAGCTCAAGGGGTCAGACGCACTTGCAGACGCTGTGGTCTCTCTGAGCGAAGACCTCATCCATCGTCCAGAGATCCTCGGAGAGATGCAGTTTGCCCTCAGCACTGCCGAGGAACTGATGCCCGATCTCTTTCAGTGGCTGACGCTTCTGGACTCGAATGTTGTCTTCCTGATAGTCATTATGCTCATCGTGGGTGCGTTTACGATGATTACAGGGCTCATCGTTATCGTCCTGGATAAGACAGAGCACATCGGGCTCCTGAAGGCTATTGGTGCCTCGACGATGCAGGTGAGACGTGTATTCACGCTCATTACCATTCGTCAGATTTCCATTGGTCTAGTGGCAGGTAACGCTATGGCACTTGTCTTGTCTTGGATTCAGATCCGATGGCAAGTGATCAAGCTTGATCCGCACAACTATTTTATGGATGCTGTCCCTGTGCATCTCGATCCACTCCTATGGCTTGGTGTCAATGTGGGGACGCTTCTCTTCATCACGCTCTCGATCCTAGGCCCTACGATGATCGTTGCGCGGATACGCCCTGCCGACATTATGCGTATCGACTAGCCTCATAGACGAAGACTGGCAGATTCTTTCTATATTTGTAAGCATCTTATGACATATTAGCAGAGTTTGTATGATACATCGACTAGCCAAGCATATAGAGCTACAGCTACTACAGCATCATTGTGCTGTCTTGCCATCTCTCGGGGGCTTTGTCCTCGAAAGTGTGCCTGCGCGCTTCGATGCCGAAGGCTTCCTGGCCTATCCCCCCGGTGTGCGGGTGTATTTCAATGAAGCCCTCACACACCATGATGGTCTGCTCACCGAGAGCTATGCCCATCGCTATGGCGTGTCACTACGTCGTGCACGCATCATGCTCGAGGAGGACGTGCGTCAGCTCCGACAGACTCTGATCCAGGCGCGCCACTATAATCTCGAGGGCATAGGTACCCTCTCTCTCGGGACAGAAGGGCAAATTACGTTCTCCGCCAGTGCTAGTGCTCGCCTCAACGCTCCTAGCTACGGGCTCTCACCTATAGCACTCCCCGACCTGCTTGCTGATAGGCTGGAGAGTGATGCCACTGATGGGCCAGAGGCGGATAGGTCTGCTCGCGATGAGCAATACATCCATCTACGCATTCCACGCACGGCACTGCGCTATGCTGCTGTAGCTGTCCTGGCACTATTGACCCTTTTGCTCCCCTGGGAGCAACCTCTGCAGCAGGCAGAGAACTTTACCGCAGGCTTCATACAGCCCAAGCAAGCTGTGGAAATGATTGCTACTACACTCTCACCTGAGCCTGTAGTAGCCGAAAAGCCAGCCTCAGCCCCCGAGACCGCTCCTAACCATCTCACCGAGCCTGTCACAGGACGACACTACGTTATCATCGCTACGGAGAAGGTGCTTGATCGTGCCGAAGGTCACTATGCGCGTGCCGAGGGTAGCGACTTCCCCGAGCTGAAGATCCTCCCTGGTCGCAGTGTCTACCGCGTCTCTGTGGCATCATTCGCGACTCCTAGCGAAGCCTATCAGTTCATCTCTACGCTTGGCGAAGACTATACCCAGGCTTGGGTGTATACGCATAAGTAAGAGATCGCAGGCTTACAAATCGCTTGCATCTCTCCTCTGATGTCTTTCCTTCCGACTCATAATATTAAAGCCGAGGCTCTACGTCTCGGCTTCTCTGCTTGTGGAGTAGCCACTGCATGCGCCGTGCCCGATGATGTCTACCAGCAAGTCGAGGACTGGGTCGCACAGGGCTATCATGGGGAGATGAGCTACCTAGAGCGCAATCATGAGCTACGCCGTGATCCTCGTCTGCTCGTAGAGGGGACGCGCTCTATCATCATGGTCGCGCTAGGCTACTTCCCCGCCTACGAGCAGAGCAAGGAGCTTCCTCAGATCGCGCGCTATGCGTATGGCAGAGACTATCACAAGGTAGTCAAGAAGCTACTCGATCAGCTTCTTGACTACATGCGCAGGGAGGTAGACCCGGAGCTCTCTGGCAGATCTTTCGCCGACAGTGCGCCACTGCTCGAGCGCTACTGGGCTGAGCAGGCGGGGATAGGTGCTAGAGGCAAACACGGGCTCATGATCGTCCCTCGCCTCGGAAGCTATCACGTACTCGGTGCGCTACTCGTATCGACCCCTCTAGAGTGCGATACGCCTATTCGAGATCTCTGCGGGCGATGTACGCGCTGCCTCGATAGCTGTCCTACAGGGGCGCTTGTAGCTCCTCGGCTCATGGATGCTCGGCGATGTATCAGCTACCTAACTATAGAGCAGAAGGGGGAGATCCCGCCCGAACTAGCAGAGCGGATGGGCAATAGGCTATACGGGTGCGACATATGTCAGGAGGTATGCCCGCACAATCGTCTTGCCCGCCCGACGGCTGTAGCTGACTTCGCTCCTCGGGAGCAGATACTTACGCTTCGCCCAGAGGATATCGAGGGGATGACCACTGAGCGATTTGATCAGATTTCTGCGGGGTCGCCCATACGGCGAACTGGTCTGTTAGGACTTCAGCGCAGTCTGCGGGCGATTCGCCCCAATCTCATTCCCTCATCAGATAAGCAAGCAAATGAAGAGCAATCATAGACCACTGGCAGAGCGTATGCGCCCGACGACGCTCGAGGGGTACTTCGGGCAGGAGCATCTCGTGGGTCCCTCAGGGAGCCTGCGTCCTATGATCGATCTGCGTCGTCTGCCTAGCCTTATCTTTTGGGGACCTCCAGGGGTAGGGAAGACGACGCTCTCAGAGATCATCGCCAGGACAGTCGGAGCAGGATTCTATTCACTGAGCGCGATCACTTCGGGGGTCAAAGATGTGCGTGAGGTTATCGAAGGTATAGGGCAGGATGCTGATGGGCTATTCTCTACGGGGCATCGCCCGATCTTGTTCATCGATGAGATCCACCGTTTCTCCAAGAGTCAGCAAGACTCGCTCCTCGGTGCTGTCGAGCGGGGAGTCTTCACCCTCATCGGTGCCACGACAGAGAACCCCAGCTTTGAGGTCATCCGTCCGCTACTTTCGCGTTGCCAGGTCTACACGCTCCACCCACTCAGCCCAGCTGAGATCCTGTCGCTACTCGAGCACGCTATCTCTACGGACGAAGTGCTACGCACACGCAAGATCACGATAGCCGAGACGGAGGCGATCCTGCGCTTCGCAGGCGGAGACGCACGCAAGGCACTCAATATCCTAGAGCTCATCGTACACTCCACATCGCTAGAGGAAATCATCGTTACCAATGACCTCGTGACAAGTCGCATCCAGGAGAATCCCATTGCATTCGACAAGGGTGGGGAGCTTCACTATGACATCGCCTCGGCACTGATCAAGAGTATTCGTGGCAGTGATCCTGATGCCGCGATTTATTGGCTTGCGCGCCTCATCGAGGGGGGAGAGGATCCTGCATTCATTGCGCGTCGTCTCGTCATCTCTGCATCCGAAGACATAGGTCTGGCGAATCCCAATGCGATGCTCATCGCGAATGCCTGTGCTGATGCTCTAGCGCGTATCGGTTGGCCAGAGGGGCGTATTCCTCTGGCAGAGGCTACGATCTATCTAGCATGTAGCCCCAAGAGCAATACAGCTTACCTTGCCATTGACGAAGCGCTTGCAGTCGTTCGCCGTATGGGCAACGAGCCCGTTCCGCTCCATCTGCGTAATGCTCCTACCGAACTGATGGCTCAGATGGACTATGGCAAAGGCTATCTCTATGCGCATGATTACCCAGGGCACTTCGTGCATCAGCAGTATATGCCTGATCGCCTTATCGGGCATCAGCTCTGGCATCCCGATGAGACGATCCCTGCAGAGGCGGCTATGGCAGAGCGCCAGCGTCAGCGCTGGGGCAAGTCCTCGGACTAATCTCAGCCTAAGGCTTCTCTCACCCTCTATCCCTCCTTCTAATCATGTCGGACGGGTCAGACTAGCCGACGAGTCTGACCCGTCCGACCTCACTATATTATATATGCGTGGCGCGGACAGATCCCTATCCGCGCCACTCTGTGAACTCTGTAAAATAACGGCTAGTCCTTTCGGAGGCTAGAAGCCATCTTCTTCGTCGGGCTTTCCCGAGCCACCGCCAGGGCTGGTGTTGCCCCCTGAGTTAGGAGTAGGAGGCGTGGCGGGACTGGCGGGCTTTGTTGGTTTCTTGCCCTCACCTTCGTCCGCCAGGACGAACTTGATGCGAGAGGGGCCGATCAGCGTAACTTCCGTCGAGCGCAGGGCGCGATTGCGCGTCGTCTCGGGAGTGAAATGCACGCTTAGGTGATTGAATTGCGTAGCCGAGACCTTGTCCTCGGACTCTACGCCATTGCCACGGGCGCGCGTATTGATCTTCAGCTTGAGCACGACGCGGTCTCCCGCTGAGAGATGCGCACGCACGACGAGCCCTAGGTCGTGCAGAATGCCGATGACATCGCCTTCGGTTGCCCCTGAGCGTTCGGCGATCTCACGGGCGATCTGGCGCGTGGTGACTACTGCCCGTTCGCCTACGACGTAGGGGAACCACAGTCTCTTGCCGTCTTTGTTGGGCAAGCTCGCTTGCTGTTTCTTGTACTTAAACATATGGATAATAGTTGTTTGAAATTGAATTTGAGATTGATAATTATCTTGCTTAAGGATTGTGTCTGTGACTTCGCCGAATGCCTCTCGGCTTATCG
The DNA here is from genome assembly GCA_041854825.1 of Porphyromonas sp. GTDB lineage: Bacteria > Bacteroidota > Bacteroidia > Bacteroidales > Porphyromonadaceae > Porphyromonas. The sequence continues at coordinate 25,530 of JBHACZ010000077.1, forward strand.
CTTTGGGCTGTCTCATGCCCTTCGCTTGGCGCTCCTATTGCGCCCCAGAGCTAGGTCTATACCTAGGTCGCGCCTACCTATATACCTAAGGCTCGTTTACCTATATACCTAGCAGGCAGGGGGAGGAATGTGGGCATGGTGGGGGAGAGGGATCGAAGTGCTTGCGCTCTCATGCGGGTCTATCCGTCGGGGTGGGTGCTAGTGCCTCTGAATATTTGGCGAGCTCTAGCCCGCTGGTCGCAGGGGTACTCTAAACAATGGATAATGAGAATGTCGTGATCGACCAGGGGCTAGAATCTCTTTTGCCTAATAGGGGGGCTCTAGAGTTCGTCTTCGAATTCGAAGTCTGAGATTGTTCCCTCTGCCGAGAGCGTCGCGAAGATGTTCGCTCCTCGCAGTACTAATGTATCTGCGCTAGGCTTGATATAGGGAAGATTCTTATTCGTTGTGTCCTGGATGCAGGATGTCTTATTTTGCGTATCCATATTATACATTGCTACTAGTAGACTTCGATATTGAGTGAGTAGGTCTTGCCTTCTACGGGCATAGTCGTACGAACAGGGTTATTCGTCGTAAACCTGTTCTTTGAACTATCGTAGAGCATAATAGTACTTTTAGGGTTGACGGTAGGGTGGGGCATAATCCAAGCCATATTTTCATACACCTCATTTGGGTTCAGTATCATAAGATTGGGGAAGGCTATCACCTGGGTAGCAGACAGGGCAACCGCATCAAAATACAAGCGCTATCTTTGTAAGCATGAAATACTTCGAGACTATCCCAGATCCACGCGTATTAGGCCGCTGTAAATATAGATTGTGTGACATCCTATTCA
>JBHACZ010000078.1:0-3919 GCA_041854825.1 Porphyromonas sp.
CCGCCTTCCAGGCGTGGTGGATGATGAACAACCTTGAGGGTGGGACGATCGCGGGGATGGACATCCCTCGGGCTGCACGCGCCATCCTCGCTGCGATGAAGCGCGCCAGCAAGGATGCGACGTGGGTCATTCTCAGGCATGGCAGGAGAACCCCACCGAGACATTGATGCGTGCCATCCCACAGCGTGATCTGCTAGTGCTAGACCTGTGGGCGGAGAGTGCGCCCCTATGGAGCTCGACCACACCCAGTCTTACCGTAGGTCAAATGGCTTCGAGGGACACGAATGGGTGTATTGCATGCTGCTCAACTTCGGGGGCAACGTGGGTCTCCATGGCAAGATCGATCAGCTCCTCTCGGGCTTCGACCGAGCGCGAACGCAGAGCCCTCACCTTCGGGGCATTGGGCTGACGATGGAGGGTATTGAAAACAATCCTGTGATGTACGCCCTCATGACCGACCTCCCCTGGCTGGACGCTGTGCCTACACGTGAGCAGTGGATCGAGGAGTATGTCGTCGCTCGCTATGGCGCGCACGACTCTCGCCTCTCCCGTGCGTGGCAGACGCTTGCCCGTACGGTGTACAACTGCCCCGAGGGTAATACACAGCAGGGGACACACGAGTCGCTTTTCTGCGCGCGACCCGATACCGTCCTGCGCGAAGCCTCTACGTGGAGCTATTCGAGCGATTACTATGCGCCATCCGACGTGCTAGAGGCGGGTCGAGACCTCGCCCGTGTCTATCTCGATCGTCCCGAGCTACGCGATCGCCTAAGCTACGACCTCGTAGACGTCCTGCGTCAGTGTGTGGCAGACTGTGGGCGCGCCCTCTATGGTGAGATGATGCGAGGCTATCGCATGGGCGATAGTACGGTGCTGGCACATTCGGGCGCTGCCTTCCTGGAGCTTATCCTGGCACAGGACGGATTGCTCGCCACAGAGCCAGCCTTCACCCTTGCACGCTGGACACAGTCCGCCCGCGCACTAGGTATGACACCAGCCGAATCTGCCCTCTACGAATGGAGCGCACGCAGATCACCACATGGGGCAACCGTCAGGCGGCAGACGTCGGCATGCTCCGCGACTATGCGCACAAAGAGTGGAGCGGACTCCTCTCCACGCTCTATTACGACCGCTGGAGCCGTTATCTCGACGCCCTTCGCTCGTCGCTCCGCACGGGTGCGCCTCTAGCTCCGATAGATTTCTACACCATCGAAGAGGCATGGACGCGTCAGCCTACTCCCGTCCCCGCGACCAAGCCCGAGCTGACGCCCACCCTCGTGCAGTCAGTCCTTGACCTCCTCGCTCGTCCGCTTGCCTAGTGTACCCTAGCCTCTCGGCGCGGGATATTATATATGCACGACGCCCAACCTATCTGATAGGCTGGGCGTCGTGTTTTAGGTCGCTAGTCCGAGGAGTAGCAGAGAGTGTCTATTACTTGTGGAAGACGCGGGCGGACGACCCTACTCTCATGGATTGACGTTTGTTCCCGTAGGTCTCTGTGCCAGATACAGATGCTACCCAGAAAAAGTTAGTCTCTCGCGTAGTGAGCGACAAGAAAACTCCTTCCTTTCCTCGCTCCCCAAGCGGTCCTGCCCATCCAGTCGTTGTATCCATGATAAATCCTGAGGCAGGGAAGGTGCGACTGATCACTTTGCCAGCGTGTGCTGTCCACCATGCGGGTGTCGATACTGTGGCGAGCGTCGTCGCTGTCGTTTCGGGACCGAGATAGACGGCATCGATGACCATGTGTGTCGTCAGCGAAGTACTGCTAGCCCACTCGGCGTCGTTCCCTACGCGCCTAAAGCGGTAGGCGCACTTCATCATATCATCTCTCGCCGGAGTATAGAAGCGAGTGGACTCCTGAAGTACTTGCTCTGTTATCGTCGCGCAGTCACTCTTGGGGGTAAAGCGAATGGCATAGAAGACCGCATCATTGCCATCGGTGCTGACCGCAGAGTATTCTGAGGTGTATCCTTGCAGTAGAGCAGTAGCTCCCAGCCCCTCACCGACCTTCATTGTCTCAGCTCTAATGCCACTAGTAGATGTCGTCCAGGAGACGGTGACCTGAGGGAATACTCCCCACCATTCATTATCATATGGTACGCGATATTTCGTCCCTAGGATGATGCTTGACCCATCAGTATCGATAAGTGTCTGATCCGCTAGCTTCTTGGTGGGAGGAGAATTGTAGTTGGCGTTCTTATCTCCCTTGGCTATATGCCAGTTGTAGTAACCACTCTGATCATTGTTGTGATTGGGGGTAAAGCGTAGTGCTCCCTGCACACCCGCAGGCTTAGGGATATAGTTTGTTATGTCGTATGTCAAGGAGGGGCCACCTGCGAGATCGTACTTAGTCACATACTGCATGGGGTGCTTGATGTTCTTGGTCGCATTCGTCTTCAGCTTGTACACCTTGCCACTGACGACTTTTCCTCCGGTGGTGGCATTGGGTACGTAGTCCGTGCAGTAGAAACGAGTGTCGTCTCTCTTGAACTCGTCAGTCTCATTCTGGAAAGGCGTAGATGCGAAGCGAACTCTGATGTTCGTCCTTGCTGGATCCGTAACTCCTGGCGTGGGCATTACCCAGGCATAGTAGTACTTGCTAGAGCTAGTGCCCTCGGTGATCGGGGTAGGAGTAGAGGTGAACGTGTACGTCATATCGGTACAGCTCTCGGGTGACCACACAGGCTGTGGAACAGTCACAGCATTGTTGAGTTCGAATGAACCTTGGTCTCCGAAAACATTGCTCGATACATGGAAGTTCTCGAGCGTCAGCGAGTTTGAACCACTCACCGCGTTGCCAAGGTTGTAGCCAATAAGCGCTCCGAGAGGCTTAAACGTCTTCATTTCGCCAGCGCGAGCATGGGCATACTTATATGAGCTTGTACTGCCTGTCTTTAGCCCCTTGCTCACTTCGATCGTTAGCTCTGTCCAGGGGAAGTAGTAGGGCACATCTAATTTGCCGGCCACACAGCCTAGGCTACCATCCGACTCGGTCAGTACCTTGGTGCCATTGAGCTGTACCTTGGTGCCGTTGAGTTGTCCTCCGATCATTCCTGACAGGTACCATTTGCGCCCGCTCATGTTGTTGAGGTTAGTTACGATGCCGAGGTCATTGCCTGGGTCGTCGTACATCAGGTGGAGTGTCTTAGTTTTGGCGACATACGTCCATTCGATAGTTTTGATGGCGCGCTCGTTGAAACTGCTCTTGATGAAGGTGTGCACAGGTACCTTCTGTCCGTCTGTGAACTCAGGCACAGGCACCTGTTGACCTTGGGCATTGGTTCCCATTTGGTACTCAAGGGCTCGAAGGTCATCGTCGTCTAATGACATCTCTGCATTCAATGAGATGATCGTTGTCTCGCCTTGGGGATCAATCGTGGGTGCTGAGCCTTGATCTTTGCTGCACGATGCGAAGGATCCTAGGAGCAAGAGTATACAGAGATATAGGCTAGATCGTCTTGTGTAAATATTTGTCATGGCCTTGTTTTTATTTCGTCATTCTAGAGATTTGCTTTAGGGGCTGTAGCTGTTTGAATGGTCGTAGCCCAGTGCAATACCAGGAGCCATGTGAAGTGCACATAGGACTCCTACCATTTGTTAATAACAATATCGGGCACAAAGGTGTTAAAATATTTTTAATTGTAAATTTCTTCCTGCCTTAAGCTAGGTGTCATGCCAGCATCGCACGTACGTACGCCTTAATACTGCCCAGTCTCCTGCCCTTGGCTAGATTTTGTTCTTTTGGGCTTCAAGTTAAGTCGTCGATGGGACTTACAGTAAGTCCCGCGGGCGACTTACAGGGCAACCGCATCAAAATATAACTAGCTGATTATCAATAATCCCTTCTTCCACTAAAAGGAGGGTAAGATGAGGTGGAGTGTAGAGAACCTATCTGACAATCAACATCTTAAGGATA
>JBHACZ010000079.1:0-19888 GCA_041854825.1 Porphyromonas sp.
CCTAAACGTCTTGAGGAAGCTGGCCTTGGGGATCGTTAAGGCTCAGAAAGACAAGCACTCTGTGAAGAAGAGAATGTTTAAGGCGGCGATGAATCCAGAATACCTCAGAAAGCTTCTCAGAATTTGATGCGGTTGCCCTGCTGTAGATACCTTGCCTCCTGTCGAAATATCTCCTGGATAGGCGAAGGACGAGCAGAGGGCGTGTCGTAGCCTGGTGCTAGGATACGCCTTCTGAGGGTGAATGTAGACGCTGTGGCTATGCCTCGGCGATGAGCATATAGACATCGTCGGGTAGCTCTACGGTGCGGTAGCTCTTGCCCGAGAGCTGGGTGCGTAGGACGTGCCCTAGGAGCGAGAGGCGCATATAGCGCAGGAGCTGGTCTGTAGGAATGCCGATATATTCCCATGCCTCGTCAATGGTGCCGAGGGAGAGTGATAGCGAGAGGCGATAAGCCTCGTGCGTAGCTTCCTCGACGCGGGCAAGGTGGTAGGAGGCGACATTGTCTAGCTCCCAGGACTGCATCATGAGAAGCCCGTTGATCTGAGTCGATAGGGCATAGGCACGGTCGCTCGTCATCATCACCTCGGGATAAGGCATGTGAAATCCGAGTTCGTCGTACATCACTGCCCAGGGAAAGTCTGGGATAAGTAGCTCGAGAGCTACGGGGGTATGGGTTGTCTGTGACATCGTTTGAGAGAGTGGGGAAGGGGGCATTCAGACGAAGAGCTATTCGTCGCCTTCGTCAGTGTCTGCCGAGTGGTTGAGCTGCATATTGTACAGCTGGGTGTAGTGACCTCCGCGGGCGAGTAGCTCCTCGTGCTTGCCTTGCTCGATGATGCGCCCTTCGTGGACGACGCAGATGAGGTCCGCCCCGACGATGGTCGAGAGGCGATGGGCAATGACGATGGTCGTGCGATCGGTCATTAGGCGCTCGAGAGCATTCTGTACGAGTCGTTCGCTCGTGGTGTCGAGGGCACTCGTGGCTTCGTCGAGGATGAGGATGGGAGGATTCTTGTAGATAGCGCGGGCTATCGAGAGACGCTGACGCTGACCGCCCGAGAGCTTGCTACCTCGGTCGCCAATGCCCGAGTCGTAGCCGAGGGGCATCAGGTCAATAAATTCGTCTGCGTGGGCGATATGGGCTGCCGAGCGAATTGCCTCCATGTTCGCCGCATCGCTACCGAAGGAGATGTTGGCAGCTACGGTGTCGTTGAAGAGGATTGGATCTTGATTGACATTGCCAATGAGACTGCGTAGGTCGTGTAGGCGTACCTGGCGAATGTCTGTGCCGTCGATGAAGATCCCGCCCTCCTCTACATCATAGAAACGGGGAATGAGATCCACGAGGGTCGTCTTGCCACTGCCCGACTGCCCGACGAGCGCGACGGTCTCCCCCTTGGGAATGCGGAGATTGACGTGGCGTAGTACCCACTGCTCACCGTAACGGAAGGATACATCGCGTAGCTCGATAGCATCCTCGAAGGTCAGAGTTTTGGGCTCGGCTGGCTCTATGATATTGCTCTCTGCGAGAAGCAGGGCATCGATACGCTCCATAGAGCCCATCCCCTTACGGATGGCGTAGATGCCTTTGGTCAGATCCTTGAGCGGATTGATGAGGCTGTAGAAGAGGACGAGGTAATAGATGAAGGTCGAGGCATCGATACCTCCGCTACCATCGAGGATGAGTACGCCTCCGTACCACAGGACGATGGCGATGGTCACTGTGCCGAGGAATTCGCTCATCGGATGGGCGAGCTGCTGACGGCGGAAGAGCTGCATCATACTCCTGCGGTGGCGGTCATTGCTCTCTAGGAAGCGACGACTCATGAAGGCCTCGCTGGTGAAAGCCTTGATGATGCGTAGCCCGCCGAGGGTCTCCTCGATGATGCTCATCACTTCGCCCCACTGCGTCTGTACGGTAAGGCTATTGCGCTTGAGCGCCTTGCCGACACGCCCCATGATGTAGCCTGCGAAAGGCAAGAGGAGGAAGACGAAGAGCGTCAGTTGCCAGCTGATGATGATCATCGAACCGAGGTAGACGACGATGAGAATGGGATTCTTGAGCAGAAGGTCAAGCGAACTCATGATCGAGTTCTCCACTTCGCTCACATCACCAGATATACGTGCCATCACATCCCCCTTGCGTTCGCTCGAGAAGAAGCCCAGCGGGAGAGCAAGGATCTTGTCATAGATAGCTACACGGATGTCGCGTACCACACCTGTGCGGATGGGGATCATTGCATAGAAGCCGAGGTAGACAGCGCCGACCTTGAGCGCCGTCATCACGATCAGGTAGGCACTTAGAAGTGCCAGCGTGTAGGAGATGCCGTGCGTGTCGCTGAATGAGCCAATGTAGTAGCCGAAGTTATTCATCACTGCACTGCCGATAGCACCCCAGTCTCCAGGACGTAGGACACTAAGCCCATCGAGGGACATGATCTCCGTCACACGGCTATCTATCTGGAAAAGGATGCGCAGGATGGGCATCACCAGCGAGAACGCCAGGAGGTTGAGGAAGGCACTGAGAATATTGGCTACGATGCTGAGGATCAGGTAACCACGGTAGGGCGGCACGAAGCGCCGTATGAGTCGGAAGAGATCTTTCACCTAGGAGAAGGACGTCACGAAGTGAATGGGAGGGGTTAGTGTGCCTTGCGCTCGCGGAAGAGCAAGGAGAAGGCAATGGCGATCACCAGCGAGTAGCCCGCGAAGACATACCAGCTCGTAGACCAGCCCGAGAGGAGTGCCGAGGCAGTCGCTGCATCGTGGAAGGTGCCAGCCTCTAGAGCAGGCACGACGGGGACGAAATGGTTGATCACCCATTGAGCGCTGAGCGAGCCGATCGTCGCTCCGATGCCGTTGGTCATGATCATGAATAGCCCCTGTGCGCTGGAGCGAATACTGCTGTCCGTCTCGTTATTGACGAAGAGTGACCCCGACACATTGAAGAAGTCGAAGGCTACCCCGTACACGATCATGCTGATGAGCAAGAGCCATACCCCGCTACCTGGGTCACCTGCTCCGAGGAAAGCGAAGCGCAGTACCCACGCAATCATGGCGATGAGCATCACGTTGCGAATGCCAAAGCGTTTGAGGGCAAAAGGTATGAGGAGGATGCAGAGGGTCTCGCTAATCTGAGAGAGTGAGATGAGGACGTTGGAGTACTGCACGCCGAAGGTGTCAGCATACTTCTCCACGCCTGCGAATGCCCCGAGATAGGGATTGGCAAAGGCATTGGTAATCTGAAGGCTCACCCCTAGGAGCATCGAGAAGGTGAAGAAGAGCGCCATGCGTGGCTCGCGGAAGAGCGTGAAAGCACGTAGCCCAAGCGCCTCGACTAGCCCCTTCCTCTGGCTGTCCTTACTGCTGGTGGGGCAGTGAGGGAGTGTGAAGGTGTAGCCAAAGAGTGCAAGGCTCACACTGCCCGACATGAGGAACTGCTCACTGCTTGCCTCGAAGCCCAGCACGCTCACCAGGAGCATCATCGCGATGAAGCCCACCGTGCCGAAGACACGGATAGGAGGGAATGCCTGCACAGTGTCTAGCCCTGCCTGCTCGAGAGAGGTGTAGGCTACAGAGTTGCTCAGTGCTAGCGTAGGCATGTAGAATGCCACGCTTAGCGCATAGAGACCAAAGAGCGTCCCGTAGGCTGGCACATCTACCGTTTGGCAGTAGGCGTATGCTGCTAGCATGAGTCCGCCTGCTAGTGCATGGCAGATTCCCAGGAGGCGCTGTGCTGGGATCCAGCGGTCAGCCACGATGCCCATGAGGGCGGGCATGAACATGGACACGATGCCCTGCATCGCGTAGAAGGAACCAATGTCTGTGCCTAGCCCGATCGAGGCGAGGTAGCGTCCCATTGAAGTGAGGTAGGCACCCCAGACGGCGAACTCAAGGAAGTTCATTACGATGAGGCGTAGGCGGATGTTGTTGCTCTGCATAGGAATGAGGGATAATGAGGGCTATTGACTGGTATACATGCACATCGCCCCCGTCTAGTAGCTATGGACTAGTCGGGGGCGATGGTATGGGTTGTTACTGTACGAACTCTGAAGTTACGACCCCGAGGCGCAGTGACTCACTGCTTTTGCCTAGGCGTACGAAGCTCGGGAAGAGGTATTCGTCGATAGAGGTCGTCGTGGTCGTCGTACCTGACGTGGTCGCAGTACGATCGACAGGCAGGATGCGCATGCGCAGGTCTGCGTCTATCGTCCACTGACCTCCCTGATAGCGGGCATGCTCACGGAGGTGGGTAGAGATCATGCGGGCGACGTTGTAGAAGTTGTACTGAGCCTCGTCCACGTTATATGCTGTGCTGAGGTAGCTCGTAGCAGCCTGCGTGCGCTCGGTCTGTCCACGTCGGAAGTAGTTCTCTACCGAGTCCGTGGGCATCAGCATCATATAGGTGGGAGGGTTGAGTAGCAGGTTCGTGGGGTTGCTGACCTTGACATTGAACTGTGTGTCTGCCAGCGTGAATTCCTTGCCGATCGTTACATTGCCACGTCCCGCTAGTAGGCGAAGCATCTCCGAGGCTGGTAGTGTGATCTCGGTCTGCACGCCACCTGGTCCCTTGATGTAGGTGTACTCATCGCTAGGGGTGAGCAGGCTCGTGATGTGGGTATTGCTGATCCCGTTGGCATGCGGGGTGAGCTTGGTGTTGATGAAGTTCTCTACTGCACTGACGCGCTCGTTCTTGTCATTGAGGTAGCTGTAGTAGATGCCTATCTCTACACTGCCGACGCGGATGACTGCTCCGCTACCTGTCGAGGCTGTGACGTATAGTCCGCCGAGTACTCCCTGCGAGAAGCTCGCCTGTGTGTCGAAGACGCTGGGTGTGCTCTGCGTAAGGTCATAGATGCGCTGACCTAGGCTGTTGTCTAGCTCTAGAGTGAGGTACTGCAGATACTGCGTGGTGTCGGTCGAGGAGGTGTAGATCCTCTGGGTATTGCCAGCTAGCGTGAGCGACTTGCGTCCAAGTAGAGCGCTGGGCGTCGCGTACTGAGCGAGAGACTGCTCCGAAAACTCGCTCCCCTCGAAGCCTCGAGGAGCTTCGTAGACACTGATAAGCATCGGTGCGGTCGTTACCCCGATCTGCTTGGTGTAGACTAGGCGTAGACGCACGGAGTCGATCTTGCCATCCACGGGTGTGTGGGTAAACTTGAAGCCTGGTGCAGTACGCATCTGAGCGATGAAGTCCGCAGAGAAATCGCCGTACTCGGGGTCGGAGATAGCACCGACAAGTCCCGCAGTAGTATTCGCCGAGTAGACACGGTTAGCAGCGACAGTGGTCGCGCTAAACTGGAGCTCGTAGCGATTGCTCTTGAGTTGATCGCGCGCGGGCAATACGCTCTCGCCGATCTCGCTGAGTGTGTCATCGCAGCTAGAGAGGCTCAGCGTGCCGAGGGCGACGGTGGCTAGTGCGATGAGACGGTGGAGGTGGAGCCTCATAATACCTTATCGTAAAATTCGTTGTAGGCAGTGCCTTGCTCGTCACCCTCGGGGGTGTAGGGCAGGAAGGGTTTGCCTGTTTTCTCTATGTACTCGAGAAGCTCGGGGGCTATCGTCTCGCTACCCTGCACGACGCCGTGAGCGTGGTGTATGGCTAGCTTCATGAGCGACATGTAATCCGTCTTCCCATCCATCATAGCGTATGAGGGTGCCTTAATATTGTCAAACTTGAGCTTGTCAAACAGTTCGGCTGGGATCTCTACGGGCTCCTCCTCGCTGTAGATCGAGAAGACGATCTTCGCCTTCTTGAGGCAAGGGTCATCATGATAGACCTTGCGCAGGTAGACCATCGCCAGTGCGGTGAATGCACCATGGCAGTGGATGAGGTCGGGGATCCAGCGGAGCTTCTTGACTGTCTCGAGGGCGCCACGCACGAAGAAGATCGAACGCTCGTCATTGTCGTTGATACCCTTGGGATCAGGTCCGTAGAGGCTCTTGCGCTTGAAGAAGTCTTCGTTGTCGATGAAGTACACCTGCATACGTGCCGCTGGGATCGAAGCCACCTTGATGATCAGAGGATGGTCATCGTTGTTGATGATCATGTTGATCCCTGAGAGGCGGATTACTTCGTGTAGCTGGTTGCGTCGCTCGTTGATCAGCCCGTACTTAGGCATGAAGAGGCGCACCTCGTTACGCTGTTCCTGGATGAGCTGTGGAAGCTTGCGGGACACTCTAGAGATCTCTGTCTCGGGCAGGTAGGGGTATATCTCCTGGGAGATATACAGGACACGTTTGGACTTCATTCTATCTGTTCTGTACAGGCTCGAGGCAGGTGGCAGACCTGCCCCATGTGCCACTAGGCAACACACCCATAATACTATATATGCTCTGCAAAGGTACGAAAAATCTGCCATCTAAGCCCTTTCGCCCTCTCTCCGCCTCTGAGGCGTCTCCGCTCCTCGGTCTTGTTCGCCGGCATCTAGGTGGGGTAGGCTGCCGAAAGTCTCCGAGCCAGGGTACTCCATCTGTATACCAAGGCTTGGTATATGTATCCCAAAGTTTGGTATACATGTCCCAAGGTTTGGTTTATGTATTCCAAGCTTTGGGATAGAGATTCGTCAAGGTATATCGCCCTGCTAACACAGTCTACAGGGAGGGGGGCGAGCAAGACTATTCCGATGAGGGCAGTGGTGGTGTGGGGATATTCGGGGATGCCGATCGGGCTACTCCTCTATTTGCCTATGTCCCTGGGCGAAGAAGTGGGGGGAGATAGATCGGGGATATTGCTTGAGAAGGGCGCAGGTATCTCGGGGAGGTTTTTGTATATTTGTGGGAAGTAATTGATTTAACGTAGATATAGATATGAGCATAATACCTCAGAGACTGACCGCGCTGCGTGCAGCTATGCGTGCCGAGGGTATCTCGGCGATCGTCATCCCTTCGTCGGATGCACACCTAAGCGAATATACGCCTCTGCGCTGGCAGGGACGTGGGTGGATTAGTGGCTTTACTGGTTCGGCTGGTACTATGGTCGTCACGCTAGAGCGTGCAGGGCTGTGGACTGACTCGCGCTACTTCCTGCAAGGTGCAGACGAACTGCAAGGCTCGACCATCGACCTGATGAAGATGGGCGTAGCTGGCACGCCCTCGATCGAAGCTTTCCTAGGAGCCGAATTGCCTGCGGGCAGTGTGGTGGCTGCCGATGGTGCTTGCTTCGCCGTGGCTGATGCCCACGATATGGCGAGCAAGCTGGAGCTATATGGCATTAGCCTACGTCTAGACCTTGATCTGCTCGATCGTGTATGGAGCGATCGCCCCGAGGTGCCACGCCAGGAGATCTTCTCTCAGCCCGCAGAGTACAGCGGACAGACTACGGCAGCCCGCATTGAGCTCGTACGCCAGGGACTGCGCGCTCGTGGAGCGAATGCCACGCTGATCACGATGCTGTGTGAGCTGGCTTGGGTATTCAATATCCGTGGTTATGACGTAGAGTACAATCCTGTAGCGGTGGGCTTCGGTTTCATCAGCGAAAGCGATGCTGTCCTCTTCATTCATCCCGAGAAGGTGCCTGCTGGTGTGCGTGCAGACCTTGAGGCTGGAGGTGTGCGCCTGGCAGGCTACGACGAGATAGATAGCTTCGTGGCAGGCCTCTCGGCAGATACTCGTCTGTATGTCGACCCACGTCGCACGACCTATCGCCTTAGCTACAGTATTCCCGCCCATTGCCGTCAGATAGAGGGTGTGTCGGTGCTGACCTCGCTCAAGGCCGTCAAGACGCCTACCGAGATCGAGGGCGTACGCAGAGCGATGCGCCGTGATGGTGTGTCGCTGACGCGCTTCTTCATGTGGCTAGAGACATTCCTCGCAGGTGGTGGCGAGATTAGCGAATATGATCTGGGGGTAAAGCTCAATGAGTTTCGTGCTCGTGGCGAACGTTTCTATGGCGACAGCTTCGGCACGATCGCTGGCTACCTAGGTCATGGAGCTATCGTGCACTACAAGGCTGAGCCCGAGACGAGCTACCAGATCAAGGGAGAGGGGGTCCTCCTACTCGATAGCGGTGGTCAGTATCACGATGGCACGACGGACATCACCCGCACACTTGCCCTCAGCGCACCCAGCGAACAGCTTCGTACAGACTACACGCTCGTGCTCAAGGGGCATATCGGCGTGGCGATGGCACGTTTCCCTGAGGGGACGCGTGGTTCTCAGATCGACATCCTCGCCCGCAAGGCTCTATGGGATCGTGGGCTCAACTATGGACACGGCACAGGACACGGCGTGGGCTTCTTCCTCAATGTACACGAAGGACCACAGAATATCCGTACCGAAGTCAATCCTACTGTCCTAGAGGTGGGCATGATCACGAGCAACGAGCCTGGGCTCTATCGCTCGGGAGAGTACGGCATCCGCATTGAGAACCTCGTCGTGACCGAGGTCGTAGAGGAGACGCCATTCGGACGCTTCCTGGGCTTCGAGACTGTGACGCTCTGTTATCTAGACAATCAGCTTGTAGACAAAACCCTCCTCACTGCCGATGAACTCGCCTGGTACAATGCTTACCAGGAGCGCGTCTATACGACCCTCTCGGCAGACCTTACGCCCGAGGAGGCTGCTTGGCTACGTGCGAAAACCCTTCCTCTCTAAGGCGAGAGGATCATCACGATCAAATTTAAGTAATGGCATATATACAAGAGGTACGTGGCATTAGCCCTACCATCGGAGAGAACTGCTTCCTAGCGGTGAACTGTACCATCGTGGGCGATGTCGTCCTCGGTGATGGCTGTAGCGTGTGGTTCAATACCGTCCTGCGTGGCGACGTGAACTCAGTGCGTATCGGCAACAATGTCAATATTCAGGACGGGAGCATCCTTCACACCCTCTATCAGAAGTCTACCATCGAGATCGGTGACAACGTCAGCATCGGGCACAATGTCGTCCTGCACGGATGCAAGGTGCGTGACCTCGCTCTCGTAGGGATGAGCGCCACGGTGATGGACGATGCTGTAGTAGGTGAAGGGGCTATCGTCGCTGCAGGTAGCGTGGTGCTGGCAAAGACCGAGATCGGTCCTTACGAACTGTGGGCAGGTGTCCCTGCCAAGTTCGTCAAGAAGGTGTCGCCCGAGCAGAGCCGTGAGCTCAACGAGCGCATTGCGAATAACTATCAGATGTACGCTTCGTGGTTCCCCTCCCAGGACGGTGAGCCACAGCCCTAGCGGTTGTCTGCCTGGTGATGCTCTGCCCGCTGTACTGCGGAGTGCCTAAATATCGAGAGTGCTGTCAAAACCAAGTTTTGACAGCGCTCTCTGCTTATTTGTCTTCTGTGATAAGCGGGCTATAGTATGACCGCGTGGGCATATGATGCTTGCTTTAGCTCGTCAGACGCAGGTACTCGGGGATGGCATCGGGGATGATGCCAGCGAGGGCAGTGTCAGGATGCTGGCGGATGAGTGAGAGGGAGCCTGCCCATAAGGTGTCGAAGGCTTCACCCTCGAGGCGTGCGAAGAGCATGCGGTAGAGCTGTAGGGCGCGGTCGTGATGCCCGAGTGCGAAAGCCGTGTGTGCATGCATGAGGGTCGCACTCTCGGTGAGGGCATCAGAGGGAAGGGACTCGAAGAGATCGAACGCCTGTGGTGTGCGCCCGAGGTACGCCATGCTCGTGGCACGAACGGCAAGGAGAGCAGGCGTGGTCGTGTCGTAGCGCAATTCGTATTCGTAGGTCGTCTCCAGCGCCTTGCGCCATTCATGCAGGGCGAGGTGGGCGGAGGCAATATGCTGGAGGATGGTTGCGCCCGTGGTGTCGTCCTCGGGGCTGATGGCTCTCAGGCGCGTGATGGCAAGGGCGTGGCGACCGAGATGTAGCAAGCATAGCCCTTCCTGCAGGAGGAGGGACGATTCGTCCGCTACGATGAGGCGGAGCACCTCGATGACCTCGAGTGCCTCGCTCCAGAGACCTTGGCTCGTGAGCAGGGAGAGCAGGAAGTGCGCTCGAGCTTCATCCGCGGGATCCTCGTGGTAGAGCATTCGGGCGAGCGTTAGGGCACGCTCGGACTGTCCGATTTGATGATAGAGCTTCGCCATCTCCGCACGGAGCTGGCTGTCGGGGAAGAGGGCAAGATGCACCTCTAGGGCTTGTGGGGTATCTAGCCCGCGATAGTCCGAGTGCTCAATGCGCCGATCATAGAGACGGCAGAAACGCATGATGCCTGCGAGGTAGCTCTGAAGACGTCGCTGGATAGGCGTGCCGATGGCTTCGGGCATCTCGCCACCTCCTGGGATCATGTCCGATACTTGGATATTCATCGTCGCTCCAGGGAAGGACTCTAGCATGAGGATGAGCGAGTAGCAATCGCTGTCGCAGATCATTCCCGAGAGGCTCTCGTAGGTCTGAAGGAGGTTTGGGATGCGCTCCTGCATACGTGCCACGAGGGGATTCTCCACTGAGAAGGGAAGCCACCAGGACATGAGACGGCGGAAGAAAGGATGTCCTTTGGTCTGAGCGAATGAGCCGTAGAAGAGATCTTGCCCGCTACGCAGGAGCTTGTCGATACGCTCCATGTTGCCCGCTACACCCGATGCGTCGAGATCGCTGATGAGACGCTCGCGCTCCTCTAGGGAGATACCTTCCTCGCCGAGGGACTGCATTCGGCGCAGGGTGTCGGGATCGATGGCAGACATGCTCTGGCGTAGGGTGTCGGAGATGTCCTTGCTTTCGCTCTCAGGCTCTGCGAGACGTGCTGTCATGTGAAGCGCGGTGTATAGATCGCGTCGTAGCTCGGGGTCATGCTCGGCAAGGGAGGTCAGTGGGACAAGAGCTTCGGGTAGGAGGAGGGAACTCCAGCACTGTGCGCTTGCGATGACGATGCCCACGAGTGCTCTAGCTCTGAGGTCAGCATTAGCCCCGCGGATAGCCAGCGTGCTGACGAAGTAGGCGATGTATGCCTGTGTGGGGTAATAGTCCAGCGCGAGGGTCATAGCCGAGAGGATGATGCCTTGCAGGTAAGGGCTCTCGATATTTAGGAGGGTTTGTATCTCCTCCGCACTGGGCGTGCGCGTCGTCCATATCGCCTCAAAGAGCCTCTCGGTCGCCATCGTGCTATCCGTCCCTGTGGGGAGCTGGTGCCATTCGTAGACAGCCTCTGCGATGGTCGCCGTGCTTAGTCCACGGGTATAGTAGAGGGCATTGCTCTGACGAGAGTAGGCGCGGTGGCGCATATCATATAGGAGCGTGAGGAGCGAACGCTGTAGCCAGCCAAGTATCGTCCCAGCATTAGGGTCTATCACCCCACGGGTGCTGTATTCTAGCCCACGGCGGTAAGTGTCGAGGAGACTGTCTAGTCGCTCGGTCGTCTCGCTGTCTCCCTCGGGGATAAGCGTCCGTATGGCAGTGAAGGCGTAGGAGAGCCGTCCTAAGACAAGGTCTCGGACGATGCGGTCGATCGTGGCGGAGGGGAAGGGCATAGAGAGCGAATGAAGAGGGGGACTAGATGGATTGCTCCGCGAAGATCTGGCGAATCTGTGCTTCGTCGCGGGCAATCTGATCGCGTAGCTCGTCGAGAGAGTCGAAGCGACGATTGGGACGGACGTACTCGACGAACTCTACCCGCAGACGCTGAGCGTAGAGGTTTGCCGAGAGGTCAAAGATATTCACCTCGATCGTACGGCTCAGCCCGCTGTCGATGGTGGGGCGGTCACCGATATAGAGCATGCCCGTATGAAGCGTTGCCGTCGTGTCACTCGTGCCGAGCCGTGGCTCTAGGCGAATGCGCACGGCATAGACGCCATCGGCAGGAATGAGTTTGGTGGGGTCGTCTGGGGCGATATTGGCAGTGGGGTAGCCCATACTGCGTCCGATCTTGAGTCCGCCGACGACACGCCCTGAGAGGTGATAGGTGTAGCCGAGCAAGGCATTTGCCTCGGCAAGTGCCCCTGTGGTAAGGAGCTGACGGATACGGGTTGAGCTGATGGGCATGCCCGAGGCGTCGAGGGGCTCGGCTCTGTAGACATCTATGCCAAGGGAGGCTCCGAGGGTGGCATAGCTCTCGAAGTCGAGGGATGCCCCGTGCCCGAACTTGTGGTCATACCCTGCGAGCAATGCCTGCACGCCATACTTGTCGTGGAGTAGGCGCATGAAACCCTCGGCAGAGAGACGCGATAGCTCTGAGGTGAACGAAAGCAATATAATATGCTCCAGCCCCAGCGATCTCAGACGCTCGACGCGCTCGAGGGCGGTCGTCAGCTGGCGGGGAGCTTCGTCGGGGTGTAGGACGAGGGCAGGAGGCGGGTCGAAGGTCACGACGGCAGGTGTCAGCCCCGTCTCAGAGGCTCTGCGATGTAGCTCGTCTAGTAGGGCGTGGTGTCCGCGGTGCACGCCATCGAAGGTGCCGATGGTGGCGATCATCGCTTGAGCCATTGCAGGGGGTTGAGCTTGTTTCGTTCGTGCCAGATCTGGAAGTGTAGGACGCCAGCACGATCGGTATCGCCACTGGTGCTAATCGTGCCAAGGGCTTGACCAGGACTGACGCGTTGTCCCTTGCTGACGCGTACGTTGGCGAGGTTCGAGAATACGGTTAGGTAATTGCCGTGGCGTATAATAATGCTCTGCCCATAGCCAGGCGTCATGAAGACCTGGCTCACGACACCTGCGAAGACAGCATACGCCGAGCGGTCGGTATAGGTGCGCAGGTCGATACCGCTACTGCTCACCTGTACACGGCTGTGGGAGCTATGCTGCTGCAAACCAAAGCCACGCACGAGGTCGTAGCGACCGCGTATGGGCATCGGGAGCCGTCCCCTGTTTTGCGAGAAACTGCCCGAGAGCTTGCGCTCCTCGGCATTCATCGCATAGCCTCCGCTGACAGCTGCACGGCGTTCGTCTGCAGGGTCGTCACGCTCTTCGTCGTCGGGGGTGGCTGTGGTTGTTTCCTTGCTTGGGGTTTTGCCTGCTTCGGAGCGTGTGGGTGTGGCGGGCTTAGCGCCAGACTGAGCTTGGCGTTGACGCTCTGCGCGCTCTCTGCGTCTCCGCTCACGAGCCTCCGCTTCACGGCGTGCCTTCGCCTCGGCAGCGGCTATCTCGGCAGCTATCTGCTTCTCGATCTGCTGTTCCAGCTGGCGTGCTTGACGTTGCTGGGTAGTAAGATCCTGGGAGAGTTTGCGGGCAGTGCCTTCGAGGGAGGCTACCTGCTGGCGTGTTTTGCTCTCTTCGGCTTCGAGCTTCTGACGCTCGCTATTGCGGAGGGATAGAAGCTCTGACTTCTGCTCGTGGCTTCGATTTACCTCTGCCTGTGTAGCCTCGATCTGCTGGCGTATATCCTTGATATGCTTGGCTGCGGCACTCGTGGCTACGGCATACGAACCAAGAAACTTCTGTCTCTGCACCACCTCGTCGAAGCTATTGGATGAAAACAGGAACAAAATCCTGCTGGCAGCGTCTGCCTCACCCCGCTGAAGGGCGCGCACGCTACGACCGTATTGCTCTAGTAGGTGACTCTCTCGGGCGCGTTTCTGGACGATCTCGACACCTAGGCTATCGATCAGCTGTGAGAGTGCCGACATCTCTTGCTCGATGACAGCGATGACTTCTTTGCGCTGAATGACCTGGCGATGTACGAGGTCGAGACGCTTTTTCTCTGTTTGGCTGGAGCGCTTGACTTGATTGAGCTCTCGGCTGGTGTTGTCGATCTTGCGTAGGAGCTCCGTGCGTCGCTGCTCGAGTGAGCGCACCTTGCGACTTTTGCTCTGAGCTGAGAGCGGTGTGAACCCGAGGGTGAGAAGTAGCAATAATAGACCTATCGTCGTACGCATGGCAATGATGGTAGAGCGGGTGGTGATGAATGAGTGGACGACCAGGCTAGAGCTTGTCCAGGAGGCTCAGTACGGCATCGAGACTGACGCGCTGGTAGCCACTGCGTATGGAGGGCGTGATGGTGAGCGTGGGATCTGCCTCCGAGAGTTTGCTCCATACGAGGTGAAGCTTACCCTGCTCTGCTCCAGAGTCCGAATGTATCACGAGGGTCGTCTCCTCGGGCATGATCGCCTGAGCGACCCCCAGAGCGCCCGAGTAGCTTGCGGTGAAGGAGGGATTCTCTCTGCCCGAGCGGATGATAGAGAGCGCGCGCACTAGTGCCCCCTCATCTAGGGCGAAGCGATAGCCAAAGCCCTTGCCTGTGCCAGTAAGTTCGCGACCTGTGTCTGATCCACGGGGTGTGGTGATGTTCATTCGTCGGAGTACGTCTAGAGACGAACCAGCACCAGGGGCGAAGAGCTGACCGAAAAAGAGAGCTTCGATCTGCCCATAGTCGATCCCGAAGCCTAGGCGTGCTGAGAGCGTGGTGTAGGTCTCCTCGACATATCGCTTGTTAATCACGTCTAGGATGATAATCCCCTCGGGGGTGAACCATGCTCGCGCTGCCTCGATGAGAGGGAAGGGAACTACGGAGAACTGAATGCCCTGCCCACGGACAGCGCTGACGTTGATGCGGGAGGAGAAGTCTTTGCTCCCACGACTGATCTCGCCCTGCCAGGTGCCACGGATGGATGTCCAGCCTGCGCTGCGCTGGGCGATACCCTCAATGAGAGCATCACGAGATTGCCCCCACTCGGCAGTGGAGTAGGTAGCCTGTTGTTTGCGGGTGGCACACGAGCTGATGAGGAATAGCCCTAGCAGGAGGGTAAATATCTTCGGCAGGTCGAGGGAAAGGAAGGGATATCGCATTGTAATTGTCGTATGGGGTTAGGGGAGCTTGGCGAGTTTCTCGGCTACAGCTCTTAGTCTAGTACGTGTGCGCTCGGAGCCACGATCAGCCTCCAGCTCTCTATTGTACAGCTCGATGGCTTTCGTCCATGCCGAGCGAGCTTCCTTGACGTCCTCGAGGGCTAGGTAGATATCGCCGAGGTGGTCATACATCACGCCTGAGGCATCTTCGCCCGCGACGTCGATAGCCTTGGACTGGTAGAGACGTGCCAGAGAATGCTTCTCGCGCTTGTAGAAGATCCAGGCATAGGTGTCGAGCGTATTGGCATCATCCCCGCGGAGCTTGACTCCACGGGCAGCCATACGTTCTGCCTTGTCGAGATCGCGCCCTTGCTCAGCGAGGGCATAGGCATAGTTGTTGAGCACGCCGGTATTGTCCGGATGTGCCTCGAGGGCTTGGTCATAGTAGGCGTAGGCTTTTGTCTGATTCTCTTGCTCTGCATACATATCGCCGAGCTGACCGAGGATGACGGAGTAGCCTTCCTTCTCGAGGGAGGCAAGGCTGGGAAGCGCCTTCTCGAGCAGGGTGATAGCCTCATCCTCTCGCCCGGTAGTGTACAGGCCGACGGCGGCATAGTAGTAGTACCGCCAGTCTGTCTGTATGTACTTGATCGCCTCTAGAGATAGCTCGGTGATTAGCTCGCTGTCCTCGATACTGATGGCACTCCCGAGCAAGCTACGCCATACATCTGGAGCCTCGGGGCGTGTGTGGGTTAGGGGGCGTACGAGCTCAATGGCGTCGCGGTGCTTGCCTTGCAGGCCTAATACCTGAGCGTATGCCATGACTGCCTCTGTATCGCCAGGATGCTGGCTGACGATGCGCTCGAAGGCGTAGTTGTACTCTGTCGGGAGCTTACCATCCTGGAGACGTGAGTATAGGAACTCGAACCATAGGGTCGCCTGTACTTCGGCACTTGTATCGGGGTCGTCGAGTAGAGCGTTGAGTAGCCTGAGCTCGGCGATGCTGTCACCTAACCCTCGTGCGGTCTGGATGCGTAAGCTACGTATCATGGCGGGCTCATAGCCACTCTGCTCTAGAGCCGTGATATAGGGCTCTGCTTCGGCAAAGGACTTCTTGCGAAAGAGGTGCTGTACCATCCTGACCTTGGCATCCTGCTCCGCTGGATAGAGGGCGATGAGACGCTCCATTTCGTTCACGGCCTTGTCAGCCTCGCCCGACGCCTCATAGAGGGCAACCTTGACTGTCGAGAGGCGTGCATACTCCGCGTAGGAGTCGCTAGTAGCTTCCTGCAAACGGGTGTATAGGTCAAGGGCTTTGCCGTATTCTCCCGCTTGATAGTAGAGAGTAGCGAGCATGCGCTCTTCGTTTTGACTGTCGTGGTGACGAGAGAGCCAGTTCTCGAGTAGCTCGATGGCAGCGGTACGCTGATCGTTGTGGTTTAGTGTAATGGCGTAGCCACGCATATAGTCCAGCGAGGTGGTGTCGCCTTCGTAGGCACGGCGTAGGAGGTCACTCCCGCGTCGAACGTCCTGCTCGTGACGTGCATGCTCGAGAGAGAGACGTCCTAGGGCATATGCTACGGCTGGGTCGCTAGGCGTGAGGTGGTAGCTGTACTCTAGGAGGCGATACGCCTCGTCGATGCGATCGAGGCTCTGGGATAGGACTCCCTGATAGTAGAGCTGCTGTGCCTTGAGCATACGTTTGTCGGTCTCGGATTGCTGAGCCGAGGCGGTGCTGCCTCCGAGGGCAAGTCCAAGGAGCACGACGAATATATATTTTGCGGTCAATACCTGTTTCATTAGTCTGTGATCATACCTCGCAGGAGAACGCTTTGCGCTCCCCGATATTGCCCTAAGGCAGAGCGTGCTACACCCTGCCTCGCGGTGAAGGTCGGGGGATATCTATCCCATGACCTGCCCTTCGATAGGGTCAGCCTCTCAGACATTCGCGAGGATCTATCCCCAAAGGTACGGCTTTTCTTGCAATGGCTCATTCGCCAGCTCTCACCTGTCGTCAATCTCTCGTGTTCTTCTTGTTGCCCCTAGCCTCACGGGGGGATGCGGGAGGGATATAATCATCTGTGCGGGCGTATTAAACTACTGTCTGATATGTTTATATTTCGCAACAGATGCGCCTGTTATTGAGCCGTTTGAGTTTATGGGGTAAATACTTGTCTTTGCACCCGAAAATGAATGACTAGCTAGATGAGGTCAAGACACTGCACTCCTCGCAGAGATAATCGGAGGGGAGTCTGCGGGTCATGGTATTCTCAATCTGCTCACCTAGCTAGACGGCAGCTAGACCTCGCTTAGGGTTTCTCTCTCTGTTCCCTAATGACGAGCAAATCTCTAGCATGATCTTGTAGTGGGGATCCGCGTACGCTGGGTCTTCATGCACAGTATAATAAATATGAGGCGCACGCCTCTCGATGTGATCAAGGCGTAGCAATCAGTAAATTAGACAAATCAAGGAGCGAGTAATGAAACGAGCCTACACCCCTCCAGTCGTGGAGGAGCTTCAGATAATCTCGAGGTCATGTGCTAGCCTTCTGGCGACGCTGTCGGCAGAAGGTAACGTCCTAGACTTCGAGGCTGGTGACTCAAGTAATCTAATGGAAGATGACTGGGGATAGAGTATCCCTGCGAACTAAAACCGACTTTCAATTATGTATAGACTTCTTAGCCTTCTAGCAATAGTGCTGACCCTCCATGCTTGTGGTCAGAGAGAGGATATAGGGACTACGGAGGATCCTGTAGCAGAGGGGGGCGTTCGCCTCGAGCTATCGGGCTCTATGGACCTCGGTCTGGATATAGACCCTTCAGACATGGAGACGCTCAAGGCACTCACCGTATACCAGAAGGATGCCGATGGCGATGCCAATGTCTCTATCAACGAACCCTTCACCTACGAGATCGATACCGAGGAGTACAAAGGAACCAAGATGACCATCTTCCTTAGACGCCGTGGCAGTCAAGCCGTCACGACAGTGTACGCCCCTGTGGAGATCATGTCCAAGGGTAATGGCGCCTACACGATGAAGGTCGAGCTGGAGCACGTATATCCTCCCAGCGGGGAGAGCTTCGCTGAGGGTCAGTGGTATATCTCTGGTTTCTGGGGTGGTGGCACTCAGCCTCAGAGCGCGACAGGAGAGGAGCGGGCACGCCACCATGTGGCAGGCGTTACGCCTATTAGTCCTAAGAATCTCGGCGACAGAGTCGAGATGGATATCCCTCTAGGCTTCCCATGGACGCCTATCTCTGGCAAACAGATTGGTCCGACCTACGTCCTCAAGAATCTAGAGCTTGCCGTGCGTCCTATGGGCGTGATCATCTCGCTTCAGCTCGAGAATAGGACTAAGTACCCTGTAGAGATCATCGCTCTAGACAAAGAGATGATGGGTTTCTCTGCTTCGGGTTACTTCGATGCCGCCGCTAGCTCGGATGAGGAGATGGCCAGTCAGGGCTTCCCCAAGTTCCGCCCATCAGTCGTCGTGGAGAACGTTCAGAATGAGACTATCGCGATCCCCGAGCCGATACAGGTTCTCTCAGGAGAGACGGCTGCGCATCCGCTCTACCTCTGGATCATGCCGACGTCAGAGACCAAGACCTCCGAGATGGGAGGACATCCACTGAGCTGTACCTTCATCAGCAAGAAGCGTACGACGATGGACGAGGACCTTCCAGTGGAGGATCGTTTCAGTACGACGTCCGAGGTGGGAGAGTTCTCTGACCGCTACACGATCGACCTCTCGTTCCTCAAAACGCCTGCGAACTCTCAGTACTTCTTCAAGAAGGCGCGTATCAGAGCCTCTCTGATGATCACTGAATACTTCATCAATAGACACCGTACCAATCTAAACCTACCACCGACGGATCCTAGAAGGTCTATTTGTGAGCCCAACTTCTGTGGTTTTGTCGAGCTGTATAATCCCAATATTGACCCAATTCTCTTGGAGAACTATGCGCTGGCTCGTGTAGCAAACCTACGTACGGTAGCCGCAGAGGGTCCTACGGGTCAAAACTATGCCTTCATGCATCCCTTCGCTCGTGAGCTATACTCTGCGTGGCAGAAGAAATATGCTAGTGAAGGTAAAGACGCGTACCTAAAGTATGAGCCCGATGGGACGGCAGACCGAGGAGCAGATGAATTCACGCAGTCACATCTTGCGGTTCTCATATCCCTTCAGCTCAAAAATGGGGCGGTAAGTAGCTTCCAGCCCAACAGCCTAGGCTTCAAGTCTCACCTGGAGACTGGGAATGGTATCCAGAAGTGCCTCGAGGCAAACGAGAGCAACGACACCCGTACGGAGCGCGTGCGCTTCCTTAAGGGAGGGCTTGACTCTGATGGTAAGGCGCGTCTGCAGGGGGGCAAGACGATGCTCCTGCTGGGGAATGCCTTCCTCCAGAGTGGAGACCCTGCCAATATCCCATACTATCGCTATGTGGGAGGGAAGAATGACGGATTTTTCCCTCCTGACAATGCTTACGCAGGCGGACTGGGACAAGATCAAGAATACAGACGAATGCCAGATCATCGTCGCCCTTGACAACTATATCCAGCGTGAAGCTTATCCACTAGTCCGTGAGGCTGGTGTGATGAACCTCAACTGGCATGATGCCCTATTCGTCGTGCAGAAGCATATCTCTGATCCTCAGCGTCGCCGTATCGTGGACGCCACCAGTGCCAACCCCTTCGCTCGTGTGAATAACTGGAAGGACTTCGCCACCTATGTCACGCTGGCGAACAACGAGGCGGTAGGGCGTGCGCACTTCCGTGTGCGCAGTGCGGCTCAGCGCCTGCCAGACTTTCTCAACTTCTCTCCTACGCAGTGGCACTCGGCATACTTCGAGGGGACGATCCCTGGGTATGCTTCGCCAGGTAGGCGTAGTGCTGCTCAGCCCTAGGCGGACAGCATCTCGATAGCCCGGTGGACGGTGCGTTAGGCGGATTCAGTGCCTAACGCCCCGTCTTGTGTTTAGGCGTACCAGGGGAAGTCCTCACTTGGGTGTCGGGAGAGTGGCAAGGTGCGTGTCTGGAGGGGAGGCAGGGAGGTATATTAGGGGTGATCGGGTGATAGAGAGATTTGTCATGAGGGGGTGCGCGGGGATGGTGGGCGGTGTAGTGGTGGGATGGATTCGGTAGGGAGATAGGGCAGTCAGGAGGGGGAGGGGGAAGAAATTTTGCGGTGCGGGCGTGTTGGATTGTGGTGCGGGATAGGGTAAAG
>JBHACZ010000080.1:0-4209 GCA_041854825.1 Porphyromonas sp.
CCTTCAGCCTCTCTGCGGGGTTCATTGGCACAGCCTGACCCCAGCTTCGTAAGCTACGGCATCGCCCTAGAGCAACCCGTCGGCATCGTGGTAGACAATATGTCCGTGCGTGGCAACTCGGGTATCCTCCTACTCTCTACCCATGAGACCCTATCGAAGTCATTCGCCCGCGTGCGCCCCTATGACCTCATCGTCCTGCAGTACGGACTTAATGTCGCCAACGAAAAGCAAAGCGACTACACACCCTACACCACTCAGATGCGCAAGGTTATCCGAAGGCTTCGAGCATTCTATCCCGAGGCTGATATACTGCTAATGAGTGTCTCGGATCGAGCCCAGCGCACAGCCAGTGGCTTCGAGACGATGCACAGTATCGAGAGGCTGCACACCGCTCAGCGCCGACTGGCTCGTGAGGAGGGGATCGCCTTCTGGAGTACTCTAGATGCCATGCGCGCCCTCGGAGGCATTACGACGATGGCGACCCGAGGATGGGCAGCCAAGGACTACACCCACATGACCCACAGCGGAGGAAAACAGCTAGCCGAGAAGCTACTGCAAGCCTTCGCACTAGAGAAAGCCTATTATGACACGACGACTACACGCTAGACAGCTATTATATATGGTCTGGCTATCGATCCTCAGCATCAGCATCGCTTCGGCACAGACCACGACCAGCTGGCAGGATATAGCCCGCAGGCTAACTACCCCAGGAGAGCAACCCGTACGCGTGCTTCACCTTGGCGACAGCCACCTCAGTGGAGGCTTCACGACAGCCCCTATGATCACTATGCTCGGGCAATACACGGGACAGGTCTCCGTCGAGCGCATTGGCATCCCTGGAGCGACATACGCGACTTTCGCCCAAGTGAAGAACCTGGAGCGGATCAAAGCGGTACGTGCAGACCTCATCATCATCTCGCTCGGGACGAATGACTCCTACTCGGCACGCTTCGCCCCTGGCACGCTAGAGCAGAACATGCGCACCCTGACGACAGCCATTACCTCCACAGAGCCAAAGCCCCTCCTCATGCTCACTACTCCGCCCCTCTCCTACCTCAAGCAACGCGCCCGCACAGGCACACGGCGCAATAAACGCGGAAAACGTGTCGCCACCTACGGGACGCATTATATATACAACCGCTCTGCTGGGCAAGCCGCACGCACCATCATCGCCTTCGCCGAGGCGAACGGCTATACGTACTACGATCTCCACACCGCTATGGCTGGGCAGTCGGGCGAGCAGTCCGCCCGTGGATGGCTCGAGCGTGGCGAGCTACACCGCGACCGCGTGCATTACACCCAGGCGGGCTATCGACGCATCGGGCAGATGATCGCTGACGCACTCCGCGAACGTATCGCCTCAGCCAAACCTCTGTAAGCCCTTGCCCAGACGATGACCCTCCTGGATCGCCTCGACCTCGGTCGCCTCGGTCAGCTCCTAAGCTATGACCCTACCAGCCCGCTGATATTCTCTAGCGGACTATTCCTCTGGCTCTTCGTGATCTTCCTCGCTATCTATATGATGCTGGAGCGAAGGACACAGCTACGCATCGTGTACGTCACGCTCTTCTCTCTGTTTTTCTATTACCAGAGTAGTGGGCTATCCGTACTGCTCCTCCTGATCGCTGCCACGAGCGACTACCACCTAGGGCGAACGCTTGCCGAGGCGACGACCCCTGCTGACCGCAAGCTACTCGTCGGCATTAGCGTGGTGATCAATCTACTCGTGCTGTCGTACTTCAAGTACTTAAACTTCCTCGGGAGCCTTGCTATCGAAGCCCTCAACTATTGTGGTCTCTATCTCAATGCCCCCGAGCTTATCCGCCTCGAGTGGACTGCCTGGGACATCATCCTGCCCGTAGGGATATCCTTCTACACCTTCCAGACGATGAGCTACATCATCGACATCTACCGAGGTGAGGTCAAGCCCCTAGAGCGCTGGGTGGACTATGTGTTTTACATATCCTTCTTCCCTCAGCTTGTCGCAGGTCCCATCGTACGTGCCAAGGACTTTATTCCACAGATACACCGCACGCCCCATCTCAACCGGAGTGAATACGGCGAAGCCCTCCTGCTCATCATCAGCGGGCTATTCAAGAAGGCGATCATCTCCGACTACATCAGCCTCAACTTCGTCGATCGTATCTTCGATGCCCCCACCCTCTACACCGGGCTGGAGAATCTCCTTGGGGTCTATGGCTATGCCCTTCAGATCTATTGTGACTTCTCGGGCTATTCGGATATGGCGATCGGGATTGCGCTCATCCTCGGCTTCCGATTCAATATCAACTTCGACTCACCATATCAGTCCGCCAGCATCACAGAGTTCTGGCGACGCTGGCACATCTCACTCTCCTCATGGCTTCGCGACTACCTCTACATCCCTCTCGGAGGTAATCGCAAGGGGAAAGTTCGCACCTACATCCATCTCCTCATCACGATGCTCCTCGGCGGACTATGGCACGGAGCGGCGATGCGGTTCGTGCTATGGGGAGCGATCCATGGCTCAGCCCTAGCCCTGCACAAGCTCTGGTGCCTCGCCTTCCCCTCGAGCGCACTCCCGAGCGAACAGCTACCGTGGTGGCGCAGATGGACGGGACGAATCATCACCTTCCATCTCGTGTGTTTCTCATGGATATTCTTCCGTGCGGACTCGATGGACATAGCCTGGAGTGTCTTGACGCAGATCGCCACGAGTTTCCACCCCGAGGTGCTGGGACAGTTCGTAACGGGCTATCGCTGGGTCTTCCTCCTCATGCTCCTGGGCTATCTCCTGCACTTCGTGGGCAAGGCGCAGATGGATCAAGTGCAGCGCTGGCTATCCCGCACGCCTTTTCTTGTCCAAGCCCTTATACTCGCGCTCCTCATCTTCAGCATCATTCAGGTGCGTAGCTCCGAGATACAGCCGTTCATCTATTTTCAGTTCTAGCCTCTATGAAGGCACCTAGACGCCTTCCCACGCCTTGCCCTGCTCCCGACAAAGGCAGAGGGTTAATGCCCAAGATCAATCCCCCCTTACCGCGCCACAGCTCGCAGTAAGGGGGATTGGCATTCTCTCCATCACGCTCAGCACCTCGACTAAGGGGATCTATCTAGAGGCATGAACCAAATCCAAACCCAAGAGACACACAGGACAAACCAGCAGACTCAAGGTAAATAATCTATAGACCAAGCTTTGGTCTACATAGACCAAACTTTGGTTTACATAGACCAGGCTTTGGTCTACATAGACCAAAGCCTGGTCTGTAATTGACTTCCCTTACTTCGGATACAACTCTATGAGTACTCCTATATCGTCGCATACACTTCGCCGATACATTCAGCCACGCTGGCGAATTGTTATTATCTTTGCTTGAGTTCTTATAGAGATCAGCCTCTCACCGAGAGCAAATGAATACAATGATAGGAGAGCAACCCATTCGCATCGGGATCATCGGCTACGGTTACCGCGGTCGCTACCTGCATCAGCTACTAGGCAAGCTGAGTGGGTGCATTGTCGTAGGCATAGCCAGCCCCAGTGGAGAAGCTATGTCAGACATCCCCGTATTCGATGGAGCGAATGGCTACCGTACAATGCTTGAGACGCTACGCCCCGACCTTGTGCTGGTGGCAAGCCCTTGGCATTGTCATATCGAGCAAGCCATGGCATGTATTGAGGCTGGAGCAGATGTGGCTCTCGAGATCCGAGGTGGCAAGACACTCGGTGAATATGATCAACTCACTGAGCGAAGCCAATCCCTCGGGCGCAAGGTCTTCCCGCTAGAGAATACCATCTTCATGCGCGAGTGCATGGCAGTCGTCGAGATGGCTAGACAAGGGGTATTCGGAGAGATCATCTCCCTCTCGGGCGGTTATCGTCATGACCTTAGAGCATTACTTTGGGATTCGGAGGGTGGCGCAGCTTCTTGGCGATCAGCTTCCTATACTGAGACCAATGGCGATCTCTACCCCACGCATGGCATCGCTCCGATAGCACTCTGTGCGGGTCTTGGGCGAGGCAATGCCCCCACACGTCTCTCTAGCTTCGCATCCGCCTCACGCGGACTATCTGCTTACTACAACTACACAGAATGCAATAAGGAGATTCCTCCCCTCTGCACAGGCGACATCATCACCACGATCATTGAGACCGAGCGTGGCACTCTTCTTCGGCTCACCCACGATACCACACTCCCTCGTCCACGTAGCTTAGACTACGAGGTGCAAGGC
>JBHACZ010000081.1:0-14004 GCA_041854825.1 Porphyromonas sp.
AGCGCGTGAGGAGTATGAGCGCAGTCGTGCCGAGTACGAGAATGCCCGTGCACAGCTCTCCAACGCTCGCGAAGCCCTTGAGATCACCCGCAAGGGTACGAGCACACGCCTCAGCCGTGAGAGCTCGACCCAGGTACGTGCTACTATCCAGGGCAAGGTACTTAGTGTCCCCGTCAAGGTCGGCTCATCAGTCATCCAGGCCAATACCTTCAACGAGGGAACGACCATCGCGACGATCGCCAACATGCATGACCTCATTTTCAAGGGCAATGCCGACGAGACTGAGGTAGGCAAGCTAGCTCCTGGGCAATCCATGATTATTAGTCTCGGAGCCCTGCCCGATCTCCGCCTGAATGCCGTGGTCGAGCATATCGCACCCCAAGGCACTGTAGAGCAGAGCGCGACCCTCTTCGAGATCAAGGGTGCCCTTACCGCCCTTAGCCCCGAGACTATCGACCTCCTGCGTGCTGGCTATAGTGCCAATGCAGAGATTACTACTGCCTCAGCGCTCGGCGTACTGTCTCTCCCCGAGGCATGCGTCTCCTATCGCGGAGACTCCACCTTCGTCCAGATCGTAACCAGCGAAGATCCTCTCACGACCCAGGAGCGTGCCGTCACCACGGGTCTCTCAGACGGGAGCAAGATAGAGATC
The DNA here is from genome assembly GCA_041854825.1 of Porphyromonas sp. GTDB lineage: Bacteria > Bacteroidota > Bacteroidia > Bacteroidales > Porphyromonadaceae > Porphyromonas. The sequence goes on from JBHACZ010000081.1 coordinate 653, forward strand.
CGCTCGGGGCTCAAGGCAGGCGAACGTGTCCGTGGCAATCAGAAGATCAACTAACCTCACCTTCTAGCCTCCCACCACTATGAAGCGACATCTCTTCGCCCTCGCCCTCACGGCGGGCATAGGCTTCACCGCCTCAGCGCAGACTGCGCCCCTTACGCTAGAGGACTGCATTCGCCTCGGCACAAGCAGAAACGTAGACATCGAGACCAAACGCCTCCAGCAGATGCGCGCCGAGCTACAAGTAGAGGCATCCCGTCACGCCTTCCTCCCTACCGTCTCGGCAGGGCTCTCCCAGAGCTTCGACTTCGGTCGCTCTGCTGACAAGACGGGCGTGATGCAGGATCGCTCTTCTTCGTCCTCCTCGCTCTCCCTCTCGGGTAGCATTCCTCTCTTCACGGGGCTAAGCCGTCTACATGATATGCGCGCAGCCAAGCTCTCATACGAGAGTACCTCTGCAGACATCGAGCAAGCACATTGGGATCTCCGCCAGCAGATCACCAGCCTCTACTTCTCCCTCCTGCATGCCCAGCGTGTGGCAGAGACTGCTGAGCGTGAGGTGGCGACCTACGACTCCATCGTCTCCCATGCCAATGCTATGGTACAGGCGGGCAGGTGGAGTGCCGACCGCCTCGCAGATGCCGAGGCTCAGCGAGCTACCAGCCGTCTACGCCGCGTTGAAGCTCAGAACGCCATCAGCACTGCCCACCTCGAGCTGATGCAGGCTATCGAGAGTACGGACATGCTCCCTGTCGAGACACTAGACATCACAGACGAAGTGGCGACTGCCTCCACACATCTTGCCGAGCTGAGGGGTAATGCTACGGCGGGAGCGCTCGCTCTCCCAGCATTCCGCGCCAATGATCTGATGACTGCCGCTGCACGTGAGCAAGTCTCCAGCGCACGTGCTGGCTATCTCCCCTCACTCAGTCTCTCGGCAGGCTATGGCAATAGTTACTATTACCTCCTCGGCTCGGAGTATAACGGGATGAATCTATCCTTCGCAGATCAATGGCGACAGAATGGGCGCACCTACCTTGGGCTCAATCTCAACATCCCGATCTTCGACGCTTTCCGCACCAAGCGCAGTATCCGCTCTGCCAAGCTGGAACTTCATTCCTTAGCACTCCAGCGCATGGCTCTATCCAAGAGCGTGTCCAAGGCTGTACAGCAGGCAGAGCTCTCCGCCTCTCTCGCCCTGCGACGTATCGACGCAAGTCGCGAGACGCTCACCTCTAGCACTGCCGCTGCACGCCTCGTGCGTGACCGCTGGGAAGTAGGCAGAGCCACCGCCACCGAACTTGCCGAGGCACATCAGCGCACCTATACCGCCGAGCTCGATTACATCAACGCCCAGTACGAATTCGTCCTACGCAGTCGCCTGCTCGCCCTCTATAACGGGCAGTAGCGCCACGGCTTCTAGATCTACGACAATATAAGCACCTCCCCCATAGGACCCAGCTGGGTCTATGGGGGAGGTGCTTACTCGGTGAAGAGCCACGGAGCTAGAGGACATCTAGCTCTGCGAGGCGGGAGAGAGGTTAGCGACGCTTGAGGGTGAAGTTGAGCTTAGCGTCAGCTTCCTTCAGTTCGCTGTTTACGATCGTGAGAGCAGAGTCTCCCTTCTGTAGGAGGTAGAGCTCGTTGCCTGGAGCGAGCGTCAGCATCAGGCCAGACACCTCTACGCCATCACGCACGACCACCTTGGGCTGTGCGACAGTCTCATAGGTAGACGTGAGATCTTTGCCATTCTCTGCCTCTAGATAAGTCTCCGTGACACGATAGGTCTGAGCACTGTCCTGAGCTACCGCGATGGTGTAGCGGATACCAGGACCGTCAGCAGCAGGTACTACACCCTCGTAGTAGACAGTATCTACTACTGCGACAGATACAGAGTCTACAGCTGGAGTAGACTCAGCAGAGCTCTGACCGCTCTGCGCACATGAAGCTAGGGCTGACAGCGCAGCGATAGCGAGCAATAGGTTTCTTTTCATTCGATTTGTAATTGACATTAATATCGTGAATACACTCTAGTACATTTGTTGCCTTTACTTTATTTCGGGTGCAAAGGTAACATATCCTCTCTAACCATTGATATCCGGAGCGCCTTTATTTTGCCAACATCCGCACGCGTACTATTCTCCTCCACACAGGCGACACAACACATAGCCACGGGGCACCTCTACTATACCATCCGAAGCCTGAGAACTCCCTGCCCCTAGAGAGCAAAACTTGAGATCACGTCGTGGTCTGTACAATTCACGACGTGACCTGTATAATTCACGACGTGCTCTGTACAGATCACGTCGTGAACTGAAGAAGTATTACCCGAGGTCTCCCATTTGCCGAGCCCAGGGATGGGACTTTGTTTTGAGTGGAATAGGCAAGTTGCCTAGAGGTGCGGGCGGGTTAGCTCCGAGAGGCAGATGGCTGTAGCGATGGCGACATTGAGCGATTCACTCCCAGGTCCCTCCTGAGCAAGACAAGGAATGGTAAGACGATGGGTCACGAGATGCGCGACCTCAGGGCTAATACCCACACCCTCATTGCCCATCACGAGCATAGCCGAGGGCTCTGCCTCACTGCGAAGCGCACGGACATGATAGATACTCTCCCCATCGAGGAAAGTCCCCAGCACCTTGCCCCGATAGCATGCCAGCGCCTCGGGCGTCGTCGGATGCAAGGCGACACGAGCGAGCGCACCCATCGTAGACTGTACGACCTTCGGAGCGAATGGGTCTGCCGTCCCCTCAGTATAGAGGATATGACGCAGACCGAACCAATCCGCCGTGCGGATGATCGTCCCCACATTGCCAGGATCCTGAACGCGATCCAGCAGGAGCGTTAGCCCCGAGAGCTTTGGGAGGTATTCGTCCGCACTGCCCCATTCGGGCAAGGCAAAGAGCGCCAGCACGGGCTGTGGTGTCTGCTGGTGGCTGATGCGTCCGAAGTCGAAACCACGCTCCACGACCTCCACACGACGAGGGGCAAAGCCCACGGGGAGAGCAGACAGGCGACTGCGCAGAGCCTCATGATGCTCAGCGTCTGCCACGAGCATCTCGCAAGCGAAAGCCCCCAGCATGTCCTGCACGAGGCGAATGCCCTCAGCAACGAAAAGCCCTGTAGCCCTGCGGTCTCGCGCCCGAGAGAGACTACGTATGAGATCGTGGTCTCGCTTAGTCAGCATCGAAGATTACTTCCTTGAATCCATAGGTCGATACTTCCCCATTCTCTCTCATGAGGACAATCTGCCCCGAGGGCAGGACATCCTCGATGTGCGCCATGAACGCCCCCGCACTGTCGTGATAGGGATGCATACCCTCTCTACGATAGAGACGCTCCATGTAGTCTCGATGCACCTCTGTATAGTTCGCCAGCATGAAGTCCTCGAGCATAAAGCCGAGACGGCGCATCAGACGGGCATGCACCTCTAGCGGGTCGTACGTCTGACCTGTGATTTGGGTCAGCGAGATGGGGTTCGGCAGATCGTCTGGGAAGTCCCTTTCATTGAGATTAAGCCCGATGCCGATGACACTGTGGTCAATAAATTCGCCCGTGATGCTATGCTCGATAAGGATGCCAGCGAGCTTACGGTCGCGATAATAGATGTCATTGGGCCACTTGATCGAGAGGTGACACGCTGCCTCCGCAGAGAGGTAACGTGCGACAGTCTTGACGAGGCTTAGGGCTGCCAGCTCGCTCACGACGTATTGAGAGTGGGCTTTGAGCCGGCTCGGACGCAGGAGGTAGCTGAAGGTGAGATTTTGTCCTGGAGTAGCGACCCAGGCATTACCCCGCTGACCGCGTCCAGCCGTCTGGCTCTTCGCCACGACAGAGTAGAGCTGGGGGAGCGTGGGGGTCTCATCGAGGAGCTGCATCAGATAGCTATTGGTGCTAGCAGTCTCGTCGAGGATCATGAGATTGGGTGAGGTCATAGCTCTGGAGAGATTGAGTCTAATAATGCAGTACGCTCGCGCTTGGGCATCTTCGCCCAGACGAGGTCATAGGAGTGCTGGACAAGCTCTAGGATGAGTTCGCTGGGTGCGTCGCCGTCGAGGTAGACACCATTCCAGTGTACCTTGTTCATGTGGTAGGCTGGCTCGATGTCTTGGTAGTGCTCGCGCAGGAAGATGGCTCGCTCGGGATCGCACTTGAGGCAGACGTACGGGCGCTCGCGCTCGAGTGGTATGTAGCCGAACATACGTGTGCCGACCTTAAACACCAGAGTCTCTTCGTCGAAAGGAAAGCTCTCCGTAACAAACGGGAGCTGTAGGTAATACTCGCGCAGGCGCTCGACATTCATCATTTATACCTATATTTGTTCTCTGTGAGTTCTCTTAGGGGAGACGATTACTCCTAGAGATCAGTGTACACCGAACCAACAGTAGCAAAAGTAATGAAAAAACTTGTCTTCGCAACGAACAATGCGCACAAGCTAGACGAGATACGCGCGATCCTCACAGGCAGAGTGGAGATCGTGAGCCTTCGAGACATTGACTGCCATGACGACATCCCCGAAACCGCCGATACACTAGAAGGGAATGCCTTACTTAAGGCACGATATATCTACGAGCGGTACGGGATGTATTGCTTCGCAGACGACACAGGTCTAGAGGTCGAGGCACTGGGCGGTGCCCCTGGGATCTACTCCGCACGCTATGCAGGAGAGCACTGCAGTCCCGAGGACAACATTAAGAAGATGCTCCACGAGCTACGAGATATTCCCGCACCACGCCACGCCCGCTTCCGCACTGTCATCGCCCTAATCGACGAGCATGGCGAGCATCTCATGGACGGTGAGGTCGTCGGAGAGATCCTCACCGAACGCGAAGGGACGGGTGGCTTCGGCTATGACCCTATCTTCCGCCCCGAAGGCTATGACCACAGCTTCGCCGCACTGGGTGAGACAGTCAAGAACACTATTAGTCACCGCGCACGGGCTACCGAGCGACTGGCAGAGTATCTATGCAGCGTCTTAGACTAACCCTGATCATCGCGCTCTCCCTGCTCGTCGGCATTAGTTCGCTGATGGCACAGACGCAGGAGGTGTGGCGCACCTTCCTGGCTCGGCGTCACGCCACACAGGTAGCTACCTCATCCGCAGGTAGGGTCTTCGTAGTGGCTGATGGCGCGCTGTACGCCTTCGACCAGGAGCGCCCCGAGGATATTACCCTCTACGATCGCAGGGAAGGGCTGAGCGACACCGGCATTGTAGACATCGCTTGGGTCGAGGAGACCGAGACACTCGTGATCTACTACGCCTCGGGCATGATCGACCTGCTGGGCAAGCGTGGTGTACGTACGATCTCTGCACTACCAGACGCTAGTCACATCCATCTATACGGGCTATCCGCCATGCACACACGGGGTACTCGGGTATGGCTTGCTGGCGAGTTTGGGCTCATGCAGATCGACACCCAGCGCGCCCTCGTGGAGGCGACTTATTATATCAGGCATCCGATGATCGGCATTACCCTAAGCCCCGACGGCACACACCTCTATGGGCTCGAGTCATCGGGAGTCATCGTGATGGGTGACCTCTCGGTAAACCTCCAAGACCCATCTCTTTGGCATATCGTGACGGACATCCAGCCCTCGTCCACCATCTCATGGCGTGAGATCGCGATGACAGGCGCAGGACATCTCCTAGCCCGAGCCTCCGACGGGACACTCTATCAGATCGCTAGCGATGGCACCCGTACTAGCCTGGCAGATCATCTCGGAGCAGAGCTAGGTGCCCTGCAGTACACCGCGCTCGTTCCCACACCTTCGGGCGCAGTGGTAGCCCTGTCTAGTGGCAAAGCCGTCATCCTCGGGAGTGATCTCTCTGTATCCTCTGTAGAGGTCACGGGCGCGACCGATATAGCAAGCTCTGCGAGTGGCAGTACCCTATGGGTCGCCACAGGCGAAGCACTTGCCCGCCTTACACACACGGCAGACGGCTGGACAGCGACACGTGTAGAGACACCCAGCGATGGACCGTACAGCAATAGCTACTTCGCTATGCGCCATGCCCATGGCAGGCTCTATACGGTCAATGGCGGACGAGATGGCAATAGATATTCTCTCCCTGGAGTGGTGCAGACCTTCGACGGCGCACATTGGTCAGCCGTCACCTCTGAGAGCCTTCACGCTGCCTCTGGCGTACGTCTGACTGACCCTGTGGATGTGATCCCTCACCGCGACGGAGACCCCACGCACTACTATGTAGCGACATGGGGCGAAGGGCTATATGAGATCCGTGAAGGCGCGCTGGTGGAGCGTTTCGATACGCACAATAGTGCGATAGCCTCTGCCATCCCAGGGACAGAGGGTTATACTCGTGTGGGGAGCCTCTCATACGACCGCCACGGTACGCTCTGGATGGGTGTAGCTCTGACTGCCAGCAGTTCGGGCGGATCTATCGTGAGCCTATCACCCGAAGGCGTATGGCAGTACTACGACTATCCCAGTATACGCCCAACGAACTCCTTCGGCACACAGATCGCCTTCCCGCTCGGCACCAAGTGGATCGCCGAGCACCGAGGCAATGGCGATGCCAATGGTGTGTTCGTCTATCGTGACAACGGCACGCCCGACATCAGCGACGACAGCTATGCCCGTTATCTGAGCTTCACCGAGAGTAGTGGCAAAGCCGTAAACTTCTCCCGCGTCTCTGCTATGGCAGTAGACCGCTCAGGGACACTCTGGCTCGGGACGAATATCGGCTATATGAGCGTGGTGCGTCCCGACCAGGCACCACAGACGAGCAGGCTCCCTGTCATCTCACGCCCCATCGGTGGCACAGAGCCTCCCTACTACTACATCCTCGACAATGTCTCCATCACCGCTATCGCTGTCGATGCCCTGAACCGCAAGTGGCTCGGCACCGAATCTAGTGGTCTCTACCTCATCAGCGAGAACGGAAGCGAAGTGCTACGCCACTATCGCCAAGAGAACAGCCCACTGGTCAGCAACCGCATCCTCTCCCTCGCAATGGACACCGACGAAGGTATCCTATATATCGGTACAGGCGCAGGACTCAACAGCCTCGACACGGGCACTGCCATCACGGAGCAGAGCTCTACCCCCACAGCCATTGCCTTCCCCAATCCCCTGCGTCCCGAGCATCCTGACGGCATCTCTTTCGACGGACTGCCTGCAGGCGCGACGATCCACATCAGCGACATCAATGGGCGTGTCGTCCATCATGCCCAGAGCGTGGACACCACCCACCGATGGGATACCTACACCACCGCAGGCACACGCGTACCTAGCGGTGTGTATACCGCCCGCATCTACGCTCCCACAGGAGGAAAGGCACAGGTAATCCGCATCGCTGTAGTGCGCTCGGGCGACTAACTCACGGATAATACACCCTACCTCATCAGACAGCTACACAGACCACCACAATGACACGAGTTCTCTTCTACCCCTACTATTTCCTCATAGGGCTACCGCTCTTCCTCCTATTGACAATCCTAACGACCCTCACCATCATGGTAGGATGTGCGCTAGGCTTCGGAGACTGGGCAGGTAAATACCCCGGACGTATATGGGGCAAGCTCACCCTCTGGCTCCACTGGTCGCCCATCGAGATTATTGGGCGAGAGCATCTACAGGCGCACCCCGACCGCACATACGTCGTGGTGGCTAACCATCAGAGCGCATTCGACATTTTTGCCCTGTATGGATATATCTACCTCCCTTTCAAATGGGTACTCAAGGAGGAGCTACGTCGCCTCCCCTTCATTGGCTGGGCATGTGAGGCAGCGGGCTTCATCTTCGTCGATGACACCAAGCCCTCGTCCATCACCCAGACGATGCAGGATGCCCGTGAGACCCTCCGCAGAGGCAATAGCATCTTCATCTTCCCCGAAGGGAGCCGTACCGAGACAGGCAAGATGATCCGATTCAAGAAAGGGGCTTTCGTCATGGCATCAGAGCTAGATGTTCCTCTCCTTCCTATTAGTATAGACGGAGCGTTTGACATCCTACGCCGAGGCAAGCTCTTAGCCAAGCCTCATCGCATTCGCCTGACCATACACCCTCCGATCACGATGAGTGAACTAGGCGAATATCCCGCCTGCATCGCTGCAGCCGCGCGTGCTGCCCAGCAGACCATCGCCTCCGTACTGCCTAGAGAGACTTCAGCCGAGACCACCAAGTAATCGTATGCAGATCCGCATAACGACACGGCGCAAGCAAGGGCGCATCAGCCTCATGGCTGGAAGCAGAGAAGAAGCGGGCTACCTCCTTTTCTCTATCGAGGACCGCTATCACCTGTGTGCCTACTCCACGCAGGTACAGCCTAGCTATCAAGGGCGAGGTCTTGCTGTGCGGCTCGTCGAGGCATTGCGAGATTACTGCACCGAGCATCGCTATATCCTGCGCCCCGAGTGTAGCTATGTGGCGAAGCTCACAGAGCGCGACCCCTCTCTCGCTCGACTGCTTGACGACCAGCCCGACTACAGTGCAGAGCTTATTGATATTCTTAAGGAGAATGCCTCCGAGGAGCGGACGAAGATTCTGCAGTGGTTCTTCAAGACAGCTCCTGGGCAATACGGACACGGAGACATCTTCCTCGGCATAGACGCTCCCACGATGCGCAAGCTGTACAAGCAGGTGCTTCCGATCAATACCGCCACGATGACCGCCCTATGGCGCAGCCCGCTACACGAGGTTCGCTCCCTAGGCTATCAGGCACTCGTGGACAAAGCCCTCCGTGCCGAGAGTGATGCCGAACGAACTCGACTCTACAGCCTCTATATCGGTCAGAGTGCAGGATGCAACAATTGGGATCTCGTGGACACTACAGCACCTACGATGCTCTCCATCTACTATCGCGTCCACGGCCTCGAGGCCTGCCTCTCCGAGATGCTCCGCCTTGCCGAGACCGGAGATCTGTGGCTACAGCGCATCGCCATCGTCGGCACACTCGGTCTCATCCGCGAAGGCGAAGCTACACCGACCATCCGCCTGGCGGAGAAGCTCATCGATCATCCGCACGACCTCATCCATAAGGCCATCGGCTGGATGCTCCGTGAGATGGGCAAGCGCCTCGGCGAGGGTTTGCTGACCGACTGGCTCGATGGCTACGCCGCTCGCCTTCCCCGCACCGCGCTACGCTATGCCCTAGAGCGACTAAGCCCCGAGCTACGTAGTCACTATATGAAGCTCCAACCCTAGACCATGCTGAGCCCTCTAGCTTATTACGCCGGATTTGTCGGTATCCTCTTAGGGTTCATTGCCCTGGCACGCTACAATAGACAGCTAGCACCGATGTGTCGTGCGCTCATTTGGCTCACGATGACCCTCATGACTGGGCTACGCGTCGGTGTCGGGCGTGACTACATGGTCTATATCAATGTCTACACAGACCCTCTCAGCGATAGCGCCCTCTTTGTAGAATACACGTGGAAGTTCATCATCCACATTTGCCGTGATTTGCTCGGTCTATCGATCCACACCTGGCTAACGCTCATTGCTGGAGTCACCTACGCCTGCATCTTCCGAGCGTTCGAGCGGTGGCGCATAGACTGGACGATCGGTATCCTCATCTATGTGATGATACACCATGGCTATTTCTACTCTATGAGTGCCGTGCGCCAAGCTCTAGCTATGAGCATCGTTTTCATCGCCAGCGCAGACCTCTATCGGGGACGCGGGTGGCGGTTCGTCATCATCACGCTCATCGCTGGATGCCTACATAGCTCTGCCTTCACTGCTCTCCTAACGCTCCCCTTGGTCTCCATACGTTGGAATAAAACGTTCTTCGCCCTTACCCTCCTAGGGAGCTTCGCTATCGGTGCCTTTCTCCTCATCCCGATGATCGAGCTTGTCCGTGACTATATGCCTCAGCGCTATGCTATCTACCTCGAGGGGGATCTCCTCCTAACGGAGCGCACGACTGGTACCTTGCAATATTTCCTCAATCTCGCAGCACTTCTCGCTCTCGTCTGGTATCGCCCCACGGGACAGTCGGGAGTACGTGACTATCTGCCGATGCAGATGTTCGTCCTATCGATCTGCATCTACAACGTCTTCATCAGCCTAGAGCCTGGAATGCGCCTCATGTATTACCCCTACCTCGGTCTGTTCCCGCTCGTCGTCTCCATGTGGCACTCGGGAGAGAGACGCAGAGAGCTGTATGCATTCCTGCTCGTCGGAGGGCTATTCGCATTTGCCTTCAAGGACATGATCAACCCGCGTGAGTCGTATCGACGCTACCGCACGATCTTTGAGCAAACGATGCCCCATCCCATAGAGAAGACCAATCCCGAGCAATCGCCACCACCCCAGCCACTATGATATCGCCCTCTATGCCCCTCGTGTCAGTAATGATGCCCGTGTATGATACTGAGCCGTTCGTCCGTAGGGCGATGCGCTCTGTACTGGATCAGAGCTACCCTGTGGTAGAGCTCATCATTGTCAATGATGCCAGCCCCGATGATGCAGAGTCCGCCATCAAGGAGATCGCTACCCAATATCCACAGGCACATATCACCTACCTCCGCCACGAGACCAATGGAGGCCTTGCCTCTGCACGCATTACTGCCCTCCAGCATGCCCAGGGTGAATATCTCCTATGGCTCGATAGCGATGACTACCTCACCGATGGCGAAGTCATAGCTCGGTGGATAGATCTCGCAGAGCGCACACGAGCGGATGTCGTCTATAGCGATTATTACGGAGCATTCGCCTCAGGGCTTCAGCTCTACCCACAGGGCGAGTACCCGACTGCTGAGGCGCTGCTCACGGGTATCCTCACGGGGCAAACTCCTGCCTTCCTCCCGACCAAACTTATCCGCCGAGCTGTATGGCCGAGTGAGGCGCACGTAGCGGGGCAAGATGTTTTCGAGGATGTGGCAGCGATGGTTACTTTGCTTGCACTGCGTCCTGACCTGCGCATCGCCCATCTGCCACTGCCTACGCTGTGCTATGTCCAGTACAATGAGGGCTCGCTCATCACCACCATCTCACACCGACGCTTCGAGCAGATCGCGACTCTGTACCGCCGTATCGAGATCGTCAGTGCCTCCTCACCCCTCGACCTTCGCTCCCGCCTAGATTGCCTCGCCACGCATATACAGCGTATACTTATCGACAAGAGCCCGCGCACGCAGTACTCGACCATCCGCACCCTCCTCGGACGCCCTACGGCATCCAGCTATTATGCCACGCTCCCAGCGTATGATAGGCTCTGGGCATGGCTCATCCTCGAATGGAGATGTGACCGCCTAGGCTCCGCCCTTATTCAGTTCAAGCACTGGGGGCGTAGGCTCATCCACTGCCTACGTACCCGAAAGCTCAAAGCATAGATTCAGATTCAATCAATTCTTATTTTATTTATACTTTCCATCTATGACAAATCGACCAATTACCGTCCTCTACATCATCAATGCCCTGCCAAAGGTAGGACCAGTCAATGTGCTCGAAGGCATCATCCGCCACCTCGACCGCTCCAGCATCCGACCCGTCATCCTCTGTCTACGCTCTCGGGCGACAGACGGCAATGATGAGACCTTTGCCTCTATGGGCGTCGGATTGCACTATCTCGACTGCTCTCTCTGGACGCTCGAGCTATGCAATGGTGCGGTGGCGCGACGCGTCGAAACTCTTGTCCGGAAGGTAGGTGCCGACATCATCCATACCCACGGCTATCACCCTGACCTCATCGGAGCCAGCCTGTCGACGAACGTCCCTCTCATCTCCACCCAACACAATATCAGCATCGAGGACTATGTCTATGCCAAGGGGCGTACCCTCGGCAAGTACATGCATCGCAGGCTTACACAGACACTACGACGCTTCGGCACTATCGTTGGTATTACGGATGCTGTATCCCAGTACATTCGTGGACTCGGCATCAGTGTGGAGACGCGTACCATCCTAAATGGCGTAGACACAGCCTGCTTCACCACGCACAGCCCCGAGATCCGCACTGCCATACGTACCGAGCTGGGCATTGACCCCAATGCTTACACCTGGATCATGTGCGGTAGCCTCAGCCAGAGAAAAGATCCTCTGCTCGTCATCTCTGCATTCATCTCACTACTCGGATCTGGTGGCATCCCTGCCGACAGTCATCTCATCCTCGTGGGCAAGGGACCTCTCCTAGAGGAATGCCAAGCACTCGCCCGAGGACTAGAGCACCGCATACATCTCATGGGCTTCCGTCCCGATGCCGAACGCTATATGAGTGCCAGCGACTGTCTCATCACAGCCTCCCACTCCGAAGGCTTCGGACTCAATGTAGCCGAAGCTCTCTCCTCCGCCCGTGCTATCATCGCTTCGGATCTACCAGTCTTCAAGGAGTTATTCGCCATCTGTCCCAGCGAAGCCATCCACACCTTCCCCTGTGGCGATCATCATGCCCTCTGCCGAGCCATGCAGGCATCACTGGGGCAAACCCTCTCCGAGGCAAATGCCGAGGTCTACCGCATGGAGCTGAGTGCCGAGCGCATGAGCCTGCGCTATGCCGAGCTCTACCAGGAGCTAGCTCAACGCTAATCTCCCTACAGCCTCCCCCCTGGGACTCCCCTCTTTAGTCGCATTCAGCCCCTAGCACGACGCGTCGTGCTAGGGGCTGAATGTCATTGGGATCAGCTACTACTAATCACTAGAGCACAAGGTAGATCGGCTGGCTCAGCACCGTGCCATCCCGCAGGATGACGTACACAGTACAGCTAGGATAGTCCTTGGTCAGCGGAACGATGCGGAGGACTCCCTGAAGGAGCCAGTCTAGCACTTCCGTCCCTGCCTCCGAGACACGAACGTGACGAATCTCACGATCTCGATGCCGGCCTGTCTGCAATGCTTTCCTGTAATCGACGTAGCTAATGGCGAAGAGTGGAGAGATGTCTACCCCCTCGTAGGCAATGCGGACATGCCGAAGGTCGTAGGGAGTAGAGTGAAAGTAGTCCTGATATATATCGAGATCTCGATCCCCATGAAGGCGATAGAGCGAGTCGAATACACCAGGTCTATCCTCATAGCCTCCCTCAGGACCAAAGCGGACAATACCCTCGCCATAGTCCACTCCATCGGTGAGCACAGCATTGTAATAGCCACGCGCTCGATTGATCCTAAACTGGGTCAGAGTAGTCGGCTTACTATAGCCCCAGAAGACACGCTTCACGGAATTGACAGAATAGCTCTCCTTTGGCTCAGGTAGCGGAGGCTCATTCATGATGATCTCGGGGTAGCTAGCCCCTGGGGCTAGCTCTAGCGGACGCAAGCCGAGACTTTCTAGGGCTATAGAGTCGGCAGAGCGAGGCTTGGAGGGTGTAGGAGCAGGAGGATCTACAGAAGGCTTAGGGGTCTCGGGATCTTTCCCACTAGGGTCGGGCGCAGGCTCTTCTGTCTTCGGAGGG
>JBHACZ010000082.1:0-14659 GCA_041854825.1 Porphyromonas sp.
AAAGACAAGCACTCTGTGAAGAAGAGAATGTTTAAGGCGGCGATGAATCCAGAATACCTCAGAAAGCTTCTCAGAATTTGATGCGGTTGCCCTGCTACCTCCCGAGAAGAACTTGAGTTCACGTCGTGGTCTGTACAGTTCACGACGTGAATTATACAGACCACGACGTGAACTGTACAGACCACGACGTGAATTCAAGAACTCTCGCCCGATAAGCGCAAAAACATTTACCTTGTCACACCCCCATCTATCTCCCGAGCCTTCGGCAAAGACTTCTATAGGCACATGGAGCATGCACCCCTCGCGTTCTCCTAGTCCCTCACCCTAGGGCCTCGTGGATAACGTCCCTACGCGATGGCGAATTGTATGAGTATTTGTATCTTTGATAAGATATTATGACAATTAGACCTACATGACAGAGACTCTACAGACTACCCACCGCCTCGGACTAGCCTTCGGCGGTGGAGGCGCACGAGGGTTTGCCCACATCGGCATCCTGCGCTACCTCGAGGAGCAGGGCATTCGTCCTCATGTACTCTCGGGGGCAAGCGCTGGTTCGCTGGTAGCCGCCTTCTATGCGGACGGCTATAGCCCTGCCGAGATGCTGGAGCTCTTCTCAAGTCTAGATCTCGAGTCTGCCACGACCAAGCGACCCAGCGCGCGCCTAGGTGGCTTGCTGGGAACGGAGCCCTTCGTGCAGTTCGTCCGCCAGCACCTACGCCATACCCGCATCGAGGATCTACCCATACCTACGCGTATCGTCGTGACGGACACGACCGACCCACGGAGCTTCAGCACCAAGGTACTGACCGAGGGTGACCTCGCCCTGTCGGTCGTCGCCAGCTGTAGCTTCCCCCTCGTCCTGCATGCTACCGAGATCGATGGGCGTAGATACAGTGACGGGGGCATCCTGTGCAACCTCCCCGCCCGCATCCTGCGCCCCGAGTGCGATACCCTCATCGGGGTCAATCTCTCCGCGCAAGCGATGTATGACGGCGACAATCTCCTCTCCAGCTCAGACCTAAGCCTTGCCACCCTTTTCCGCAGGGCATGGCGTACGCTCCGCTCCTCGCAGATCGTGGAGGAGGTGCGGGCTTGCGACCTTGTGCTGGAGAGCCCTATGCTCACAAAGTTTGACATCTGGGAGTCCAGTCAGGCACAGCACATCGAGCAAATAGGCTACGACATCGCACGGGTCGAATTGACCCCCGACGTCCTTGCACGCCTCAAGATCCAATAATTCTGACGAGGCAGACGTTCTATCCACGCAGATTCACAAATTTTAATTCATAGACTTATGGAGATCAACCCCTCATCCACTAGACCCACTACACAGGTGCCAGCTCCACCACGCTTCACCTCGTCCCTCATCGGCAAGGTGCTGATCCTCGGTGCTATTGCCATCGGGCTGCTCATCCCCTTACTGATGATCTCGGGACTTGTCGAGGAACGACGAGAGCGCGCCAGCGAGGCGACCACCGAGGTCTCTGCCAAGTGGGGCGGAGCGCAGACTATCATCTCGCCCATGCTCGCTGTACCCTACACCCTCGCTACCGTAGAGGGCAAAGACACTACCTACACGACTGAGCATGTCTACCTCCTACCCGAGCAACTCAAGGCAAATGCCACAAGCAAAGTCGAAGAGCGCAAGCGAGGCATCTATAGCATCCCCGTCTATACGGCGGACATCACCCTCGAGGGTCGATGGAATATGGGTGATCTCGCGGAGTTTAAGCACCTCTCTGCTCTCCGCTTCGCCGAGGCAGAGGTGGTCATGGGCATCTCTGACCTCAAGGGGATCAAGGACTATATCACCGTCCGAGCCGAGAGCAAAGACCTTCGCCTAGAGCCCCGTCACGGTAAGGCACTCGAATACTACGATGAGGAGAGCTATTCCTACACTCAGTCCCGCGCCTCCCTGCTGAGCGCGCCCATGCCCCTCGAGTATGACTCTACACAGACGCTCACCTTCGCCACGACGATCAGCGTCGATGGTTCGCAGCGCCTGGGCATAGCTCCTACAGGTAGCTCGACACGCATCGAGATGCAGTCCAGCTGGGCAGACCCTTCATTCGGTGGGCAGTTCTTACCCGATTCTAGCGAGATCGGTCGAGATGGATTCAAGGCTGTATGGCAGATGGTGGACTACAACCGTGGCTACAGCAGTACCCTCGAGGACAGTACCCTCGGCACGATCCTGTCGGAGGTGCCAGAGGTATCCTTCTTCCAGGCGGTCAATCAGTACACACAGACAGAGCGTAGCGTCAAGTACGGCATC
Source organism: Porphyromonas sp. (assembly GCA_041854825.1). Lineage (GTDB taxonomy): Bacteria > Bacteroidota > Bacteroidia > Bacteroidales > Porphyromonadaceae > Porphyromonas. The sequence continues at coordinate 2,279 of JBHACZ010000082.1, forward strand.
CTCATCATCCTGCTGACCTTCGTATCGATCTTCTTCATCGAGATGTCGATGCGGGTACAGAATGTCAATATCAACCTCTTCCATTACTTGCTCGTAGGGCTAGCGCTCGCGCTCTTCTACACGCTCCTACTATCGATCAGCGAATTCCTTGGCTTCGGCTGGGCATACCTCATTGCCTCGGTGATGACCATCGGACTTATCGGGCTATACTTCCGCTCGCTCCTCCCTCCAGGTCGCCACGGGCTCATCCTAGTAGGCATCCTTGGCTTCCTGTATCTGCTGGTGTACATGCTTATACAGCTAGATAGCTATGCGCTACTAACAGGTAGCATCGGTCTCTTCATCATCCTTGCCATCGTGATGTATGTAGCCAGCAAGCTCTTCAAGTAGCCCCTGGGTACGATCCCCAGTATTTCACTATATCCAAAGTACTCACCAATAATAGCACCCAATCACTATGGCGAAGATCCTAGTAGCTTTCGACACGGTCGATGAGGGCTTCGAGCGCCTCAGCGCCGAGCACCAGCTCATACGCCCTCCTCATGGTAGAGACTTCACGCAGGAGGAGCTCTCCACGCTCATCCACGATGCGGATGTACTCTGCTCCGTCTTCGATATCCCTGTATCTGCCGAGCTGATGAGCAGAGGCAAGAAGCTCGCCCTGGTATCCAACTACGCCGTGGGCTACAACAACATTGATCTCGACTACGCCCGCGCACACCAGATCGCGGTCACCAATACCCCGCACTCCGTCGTAGTGCCGACAGCCGAGCTAGCGATGTCCCTTCTGCTTAGCTGCTCACGTCGCTCTGCCGAGCTCGATAGACTCCTGCGCCAGCAGAAGGGGCGTGTGACGCTGAGCCGCCTAGGGCTGATGGGCTACGACCTCTATGGCAAGACCATCGGTATCGTAGGCTATGGCAATATCGGAGCGGCTGTAGCAGAGCGCTGTCGTGCCTTCGGGATGAGAGTCCTCTATTACAAGCGGACACGACTAGCCCCCGAGCTAGAGGCTGAGCGCGGACTAGAGTACGCACCACTCGACGAGCTCCTCTCACGCTCGCAGATCGTCTCCCTGCATACGCCCTACACACCCGCTTCGCACCATCAGATCGGAGCGCGTGAGCTGGCTCTAATGCCACAGGGGGCGATCCTCATCAACACCGCTAGAGGCTCTATCGTCGATGAGGATGCGCTTATCTCTGCCCTTAAGTCGGGACACCTCGCCTCGGCAGGGCTAGACGTATTCGAGGACAAGGATGTGCCTCGCACAGGTCTCCTCGCACTCCCCCAGGTAGTGATGACGCCACACGTCGGCACACAGACCTATGACGCGCGAGTGGCTATGGTCGGGGAGCTGGTAGACAATGTCCTAGACTTCCTCGCAGGCAACCCGAATATCAGCCGTGTAGTCTAACCCTCATCCCGCCCTTCCTTCTATAGAAGACAATGCCAGCCCCCGACCTCGCCTAAGGTGAGATCGGGGGCTGGCTCGTGAGAGTAGAAGCGACCCTTTTACTTCTTTGGCTCTGTATCTCGCGCACCCTCATATGAATATTTGATGATCATAGGTATAATTAGTAAGTTTGCCCCTAGATATCTATTTGTAATCATCACGATCTATTATTGCTCCGTATGCGACATCACGCTCTTCTCTGGCTGTGGGGATTACTCCTCGCCTTAGGCTACGGCACACGGCTACACGCCCAGACGACACTTACTCCTGGGACACACTACCTCATTACGCACGTCTCCAGCGGTAAGAATCTCTACAACCAAGACTCCTACAACGACGACACTCCCATTATCCTTGCCACTGCCAATCCCTCGAGCCTCGGACAGATCTGGCAACTCAAGGCAGCCAACCGCGGGTATGCCCTCTACAGCGCCTACTACACCAAGGCGGTAGACTTCGCCCTCAATAGTGGAGGCAGCAAGTCACCCCTACAGTGGGGGCTCGACCCAGACAACCCCAATCAGCAATTGACCTTCACCCCCATAGATGCCTCCTCCAGCACCTACCAGATCACGGCACAGTACAATGGGCGCACCTATGCACTGCGGGCTGACGGAGCGACCAACACAGTCTCCACGACGACCACCCTCACAGATGCCAGCACCTATTTCTACATTCGTCCGTCAGACCTCGCGCCACAGCGAGAGACGACCTACTGGGAGGATGAAACCATCTACGAGGAGAATAAGGAGCGTGGTCACGCAGCCTTCATGCCTTATCCCAATGCAGAAGTGATGCGTGCCGACCAGCGCTATACGTTGCCCTGGCTCACGCCTCGTGGAGCAAACTTCCTCGACCTTAATGGCAAATGGCGCTTCGCCTATGAGCGCGATGCTCGCAAACGCTCGATCGCCTTCAGCCGTGACGACTTCGATGCCTCTTCCTGGGCAGAGATAGACGTTCCCTCGTGCTGGGAGATGAAGGGCTGGGACAAGCCTCTATATATGAATGTCGCCTATATCTTCGACAACAATCCTCCCTACATCAATATCAGCCGTACCTACGCTAGTGCCGTAGACCCTAACCCCACTGGGTCATACCGCCGCACCTTCACTCTGCCCGAGGGCTGGGATAAGGAACGTACCTTTCTGCACTTCGGTGGACTGTATAGCGCTGCCTATGTATGGGTCAATGGCAAGTATATTGGCTATACGCAGGGCGGCAATATGGACGCAGAGTTTGATGTCAGCGGTGCAGTACGTCCCGGAGTCAATAATGTCAGCGTGCAGGTCATCCGTTGGTCGGATGGCTCGTATCTCGAGGGGCAAGACATGTTTCACATGAGTGGCCTGCACCGAGATGTGTATCTCTATGCCACACCCCGCACTTTCGTGCGCGACCACTACATCACCTCCTCACTCTCGGCAGATAGTCGCTACACCTCTGGCTCTATGCGTGTAGCCTTCGAACTGGACAATAGAGAAGGCAAAGCCACGACCAAGGAAATCGTCTGCACCCTCCTCTCCCCCACGGGCGAGGCCCTTAGGAGTATCTCCCGTCGTATCTCTATCCCCGAGGGACAAAAGACCGCTAGTGAAACCCTAGACTTCACCACCCTCACAGACCTCAAGCTGTGGAGTGCCGAGACGCCTACCCTCTATACTGTCGAGATTAGCCAGCGTGACGCATCTGGCCGAGAGGAGATGGCGTTCTCGACGCGCTACGGCTTCCGTCATGTCGAGATCCGCAGTGGGCGTGTGCTGATCAATGGGGAAGATATCCTCTTCAAGGGAGTCAATTCGCAAGACACTCATCCCCTGAATGGTCGCGTGATGACCGTCGAGACGATGCTCCAGGACATCAAGATGATGAAGCAGGCGAACATCAACACCCTCCGCACGAGCCACTACCCCCGTCAGTCCAAGATGTACGCCATGCTCGACTACTACGGCATCTACGCCATGGACGAGGCGGACATCGAGTGCCACCGAAACTGGGACATCAACGGCGAAGGCTCTGGTGCCATCACGAACAAGACCTCATGGCGCGCCCAGTACGTAGACCGCACCACACGCATGGTCTACCGCGACCGAAACTTCCCCTCCATCATCTTCTGGTCACTAGGCAATGAGTCGGGCGGAGGAGAGAACTTCCGTCACGCCTACGCCGAGGCGCGCAAGCTCGACAGCCGTATCATCCACTACGAGGGAGCTACACGTGCAGGTACCGCTCACACGGATCTCTACTCCGTGATGTACCCTTCGCTTGCCTCGGTGCAGAGCAATGCGAACCGTGCCCGCAATGGCCAGCCCTACTTCATCTGCGAATATGCCCACGCCATGGGCAACGCCGTGGGCAACCTGCGCGAATACTGGGACGTGATCGAGTCCAGCACCTACGGCATCGGAGGATGTATCTGGGACTGGGTCGATCAAGCTATCTATGACCCCGCCGAGATCAAGCAAGGCATATACCGCCTACACTCGGGCTACGACTACCCTGGACCTCATCAAGGCAACTTCGTCAATAACGGGCTCATCACTGCCGAACGCAACTGGTCGCCCAAGCTCACCGAAGTCAAGAAGGTCTACCAGTATGTACGTATTTCCGACCTAGACAGCCGTACGATGACGCTCTCCCTGCGCAACGGGTACGACTTCACCGACCTCAGCAGCCTCCGCCTCACCTACACCCTCCTAGTCGATGGCAAGGAGACCGAGCGCGGAGAGATGCCTATCCCTAGCACTGCCCCTGGTGGCACGGCACGCCTCAACCTCCCGATCACTACTCCCCTTATGGACGGTCGCCACGACTACCACCTCTCTATTGCCCTATGCCTCACGAAGGACACCCCATGGGCTGAGGCTGGCTATGCGATAGCGACGGAGCAATTCACACTCGGACAGCGCTCGACCTTCGCGACTACCAGCACGGCGACAGCTGAGGCTCTGCGGGTCGAGGAGACAGGCACACGCCTTGTCATCAGCAATCAGCACGTCTCTCTGACGTTCGACAAGACGTCACGCCACCTCATAGAGTGGAGCTTCGCAGGACGCAAACTGATCGAAGCTGGTGGCGGACCTCGCTACGACAACTACCGCTGGGTAGAGAATGATGCCCCCACCAACGTCACTGCCGCCTCCAGCAACGTGCGTGGCGAGAGCCTCACCCACACGATCTCGCCCGATGGGCAGACGGCACGTGTGACCATCACCTACGCTGCCCTTGTCCCCTATACCCTAACTTATACGATCAGCGGACAAGGCATGGTAGACCTACAGGCGGACTTCTCTCCCCTCTCCTACACCGCTAGTCAAGTAAGGCGCATAGGACTAGCGATGACCCTACCCCGGAGCCTCATGCACGCGACCTATCTCGCTCGTGGTCCCTGGGAGAACTACAACGACCGCCGCACTGGCTCCTACTTCGGCACCTACTCCGCGCGCGTCGATGATATGCTCACGCCCTATGCTCGTCCACAGAGCTCGGGCAACCGTACCGACCTGCGCCTCCTGCAGGTCATCGATGAGCTGGGATATGGCTTCTCGCTAGAGACCCTCGGGCAGGTAGATTTCTCCCTCCTACCCTACCGCGACGAGGAGCTTACCCGCGTCAATCATATCTGGGATCTTCCTACGCCCGATGCCCACACACTTCATCTCGACGCTACCCAGCGCGGTGTGGGCAATGGTAGCTGTGGCAACATCCAGCCCCTGTCTCAGTATGAGTGCAATGTCAGCAAGCGTCACAGCTATCAGCTACGCTTCCTGCCCGTCGTCCCCGACCCCAATGGCACCAAGGACGTCTCTAGCTCCTCACCCCTAGCCGTGCGCTACGATGCAGGCGCGGGAACCTTCGTCTGCACGGGCGATCTCACACCCTATGTAGAGACCTCGCTCTACAACCTCGGTGGGGTGCGCCTCATGACGCAAGCTATCGACGCGACGAGCGAGGTACACCTCGGGGGGGCGCACCTTCCCGCAGGGCTCTATCTCATACGTCTCACCCGTGCAGATGGTACCTCCACGTACCTCAAGGCGATGCTTCCCTAGACCTCGCCACACACCATATAATAATAAGCAATTCGCCCCGCAGACCTCGATCGAGATCTGCAGGGCGAATTGCTTATATATTAAGATGAGCCGAGCTAGTCTAGACGCTGATCTGTGAACAGCTCAATATCCTCACGCTCACGCACGAAGTATGATGAGGGATAGGCAAGGCTCTCGGGCGCACCCGAATGGATCTGCTGTAGGATGGTGCGCTTACCAGCCCCTACGGCATGAAAAAGCACACGCCTGGCGGCAAGGATCGTAGGACCTGTCATACAGACGCGCCACTGCCCTGCGGGGCTCTGCGCCACGACATAAGGTGTCTGCACCTCTAGCAGCCGCATCTGATGGGGGAAGATAGAGGACGTGTGTCCGTCATCCCCGATACCGAGGATCACCACGTCCAGCTGTGGGAGCTTACCCATATGGGGTAGATGCGTCTGCACCAGCTCAGTATAGCGGATGGCTTCTCCCTCGGGCTGACGTTCGCCCTCGATGCGGTAGATCTGATCCACTGGCATAGGTACGTGGTCGAGGAGTGCCGCGCGGGTCATCCCGTAGTTGCTCTGTGGATCAGTCGGAGGCACACAGCGCTCGTCTACCCAGTAGAGATGTAGGTTCTCCCACGCGATGCGGGTACGGTACTCCTCCGAAGCCATTAGCTCGAAGAGCATTCGAGGCGTGCTACCGCCCGAGACGGCTACGCTCAGCGCGCCATCTGCCGTCCCCTGTACGAAGACTTCCTCGATGATGGCGCGGGCAGTAGCCTCTGCCTCGTCATAGTGTCTAATCTTCATAAGTTCTGTTATTCCTTGATAGGCTTCCAGTGCGAAGTGCGCCCAATGAGCGATACGCCGATGAAGCCACGCACCTTGAGACGACCATCCTTGAGGCGTGTAATCTTACAGCTATAGGTCTTGCCACTCTCTGGGTCGTAGATCTTGCCCGAGTCCCATACGTCGTCCCCGTCGTAGACGAAGTCTCGTAGGATGACCTTGCCCACGATGGGCTTAGTACGTTCGCTTGCCTCGGGGTTATTCTTGTCGGTAGCGCCTGGGGTCACCGACCACACGATAGTCCCCGTGAAGCGATCACCATGCTGGGTGATGCGCACCTTAGCATTTTCCTTTTCGGTGAGATACGTGCCGACGATACGGCTAGCTTCCTGTGCCACGACTCCTAGAGAGGTTAGGAGGATGATGCCCATGAGGGCGAATAGTTTTCTCATTTATTCTTTCGTCTTGATAATACTGCGCAATACACCTCGGGATGTGCCCCGAGAGACCACTTCGAGAGACAAAGATACTCATTCTCTGCGATAGCACCCGAGGGTTCTGCCGAGAATTACTTTGAGGCTCATCCCCAAGATACTCTAGCGAAGGTTCTCGACCTCCCTTATCTCATCTCTAAACCAAAGCCTGGTCTATGTATCCCAAGCCTTGGGATACATAGACCAGGCTTTGGTTTATATAGACCAAGCTTTGGGATAGAGATGACTTTAGGCTAATCGGCACTTTGACCACAGGCAGTCCTCAGTCCTAGAGCTACCTAAATAGAGCGTACGGATCACCCGTAGAGACAGCCCTGGAGACATGCTCAGAGCGTACCAATATTTAGTATATTTGTGAGTGTATTAATCCTTACCCACCAACCTATTCGGTATATATGAAACTACCTCGCATCGGGCTACTTCCCCGCATCATCCTAGCCATCGCGCTCGGGATCGCCTTAGGGAATGTACTCCCCCTCTCCATCGTGCGCGTTTTCGCGACGTTCAATGGGATCTTTAGCCAGTTCCTAGGCTTCTGCATTCCGCTCATCATCCTAGGGCTTGTCTCTGTGGCTATCGCAGGCATCGGGCGTAGTGCAGGGCGCATGCTCACCCTCACCGTCGCGATCGCTTACGGGATGACACTCCTCTCGGGATTCATCGCCTTCGGCACAGCGATGCTCACGTTCCCCGATCTCATCCCCGACCCTGCGACGACGGATATATTAGGCGCTAGCACGACGGACATCGCCCCCTACTTCAGCATCGGCATTCCACCCCTACTAGATGTGATGGCGGCACTCGTACTGGCGTTCATGCTCGGGCTAGGTATGGCACTGCTAGAGAGCAAGCGACTGTATGAGGTCAGCCAAGACTTCGAGCGTATCATCTCCTCCGTGATCGCAGGCGTGATCATCCCCGTGCTACCGCTCTATATCTTCGGCATCTTCCTCTCCATGGCACACGCGGGGCAGGTCTACGGGATCCTATCGGTATTCGCTCAGATCATCGGCATCATCTTCATCTTACATATCGGTGTACTCCTCTTTCAATATAGTCTCGCGGGGCTAATCACGCGACGCAGTCCCCTGCGACTGCTGTGGACAATGCTCCCAGCCTACTTCACTGCCCTCGGCACACAGAGCTCTGCCGCGACGATCCCCGTGACGCTAGATAGAGCCAAGTCCTGTGGCGTAGCACCGGAGGTGGCGGGCTTCGTCATACCGCTATGTGCCACGATCCATCTCTCGGGTAGCACGCTCAAGATCGTCTCCTGTGCCGTGGCTCTGATGCTCATGCTCGGCATGCCGATCGACACGATGACCTTCGTAGGCTTCATCTTCATGCTCGGAGTGACGATGATCGCTGCTCCAGGTGTACCAGGTGGTGCGATCATGGCATGCCTGGGGATATTGGGGTCTATCCTTGGCTTCGACGAAGGGGCTCAGGCGCTGATGATCGCACTCTATATAGCGATGGACAGCTTCGGCACTGCGTGCAATGTGACGGGAGACGGCGCCATCGCCCTCGTCGTCAATCAAGTTACACGAGCGAAGGCGAATGCCTAGCCCCGAGAGACAAACACCCGCTAACTACCTAGGGGCTGTGCAGAGGACGGTCCTTTGCACAGCCCCTAGTGCTTCCGATCGCTTAAGGCTGGGAGGGGCGGAAGCTAGAAGATTCGGAGGGGAGGGGCAAAAAAGTTGCCCAAAGATTTGGAGATAAAATAAGAATCCCTACCTTTGCACTGTGTTACCTGTGTATCACACAAGCATTCTTGAGCTAGAGCGTAGGTGCAAGCAGGCTGACACACCATACATCATGCGATTAGCAACATTATTAGCAGTAAGGCATTATGATACGACTACACGGACTGCACAAGACCTATCCAGGCGCCCAGCCCCTACACGTACTCAAGGGCATTGACCTAAGCATAGCCCCAGGAGAGATGGTAGCGATCATGGGGGCGTCAGGTAGTGGCAAGAGTACCCTCCTCAACATCCTCGGCATCCTCGACACCTACAACGAGGGCGAATACCGCCTAGATGGACAGCTCGTGCGAGACCTCTCGGAGAATCAGGCGGCTGATATGCGTAACCGCAAGATCGGCTTCGTCTTCCAGAGCTTCAACCTCATCTCGTACAAGAATGCCCTCGAGAACGTCGCCCTGCCTCTCTACTATCAAGGCGTCCCCCGCAAGGAACGACTGCGCCGAGCTGCCGAATACCTCGAGAAGGTCGGGCTCTCTGACCGAGTGCATCACCTCCCCAGCGAACTGTCGGGCGGGCAGAAACAGCGCGTAGCTATCGCCCGCGCCCTCATCACAGAGCCTGCCATCGTACTGGCAGACGAACCCACGGGAGCACTCGACAGCCAGACCACCGAGGAGGTGATGGCACTCCTTAGGAGCATCAATGCTGAGGGGCGTACGATGATCATCGTCACCCACGAGCAGTCTGTAGCGGACCAATGCTCCCGCACCATCCACATGCGTGACGGACTGATATAGCTCGCCCTGTACGACTACCGCACGAGACCTCACCCATCACCCTCCACACATCGATCCCCATGGGCAGAGAACAGATTAATGAGATCCTCACGACGCTCTCGACCAATAAGCTCCGAACCGTCCTCACAGGCTTCGCTGTAGGATGGGGCGTATTCCTGTTGGTCATCCTCCTAAGCTCGGGCATGGGTCTGCGCAATGGCATCATGTCAAACTTCGACGCGATGGGCTACAACGACACCTCCGCCGAGCTTGAGTTTGGCTCCCTCAGCATCCCCTACCGAGGCAAGCCCCAATGGTACAGCCCTCTCTACACTCGAGAGGACTGCGACCGCATTGCTGCCGATCACCCCGAGGAGATTACCCTCATCGCCCCCTACTGCAAAAGCTATGGCAATGTCTTCACCTACGGGGCGCGCAAGACCGAGGGACAGCTCATCGGCACCGTCCACACATACGCAGAACTCAAAGGCATTCACCTCATAGGCGCCTCGTCACGCTTCCTCAACGAGCGCGACGAGACTGAGCGTCGCAAGGTGATCGTCCTCAACAAAACTACCGCCACGAGCCTCTTCGACACACCCGAGGCAGCACTCGGCAAGACCATATTCTTGCAGAATACTCCGCTCACCGTCGTAGGCGTATATAAGGGGAATAATGGTCAGTGGAGTCCCAACTTCATCCCCCTCTCCACCGCGCAGACCCTCAAGCTACACAACAACAAGCTCAAGCCTAATGCCCTCTCGGGCATGTATATGCAGTGTCCCCTCATCTCTACCGAAGCCGAGGCGGACAGCCTAGAGAGACGGCTGGTGCGCTATCTCGCTAGTGTCAAGGAGTTCTCTCCCGAGGACTACAACACCCTGTACCTAAGTTCGTCAGCCGCCGATCTCAACACTGCCAATCAAATCACAGGAGGCATCAGCATCTTCCTCTGGATCATCGGGCTAAGCACCCTTGCTATAGGTGTCGTGGGCGTGGTGAGCATCATGCAGATCGCCGTCACAGAGCGTCGCAAGGAGATCGGCATTCGTAAGGCTCTGGGCGCACGCCCCTGGGACATTATCTCCATGATCCTCATGGAGTCGGTACTGATCACCCTCGTAGCAGGTCTCGGGGGGCTCGTCGTGGGTGTGGGCATCATGGCTGGTGTCGATAGTGCCATGCAGGCAATGGGCATCGGTCAGACCGAGATCATGGATCAGACCTCATACATTTTCATCTCCCCGCTGATCAACCTAGAGACGGCTCTGATGGCGATCTTGGTCATGGTCGGCGGTGGCTTGCTCGCTGGCTACCTTCCCGCTCGTAAAGCTACGCGCATCCCTACCGTCGAGGCTATGCGCAGATAGATATATCCCCGATCACGATCCACCACTAGAGTACTAGACTTATGAAACTACTAGACAGAGACAGCTGGAACGAAGCCCTCGAGACCCTCGGGCGCAACCGCCGTCGCAGTGTCATTACCGCCTTTGGGGTCTTCTGGGGTATCTTCATGCTCATCATCCTGCTGGCACTCAGCAACGGATTCCGTAGTGGGATCGACAAGAATACTCGATTCATCGCTGCCAATACGACCAACGCGTGGAGCCAAAACACGACGAAGCCCTTCGCGGGCTTCAAGGAAGGGCGTTCCTGGGAGATCCTCGCCTCGGACATGGATCAGCTACGCGCACGCATCCCAGAGATCGAGGTGGCAGCAGGCTCTGCCACAGTATGGAGCTGGCAGAGCAAGAACCTTAGCGCAGGCGACAAGAGCACCTCAGGATCGATCGTCGGTGTGATGCCAGGCTACTTCGACGCTCTCCGTGTGACGCTCGTCCACGGACGTATGCTCTCCGAGGCTGATCACCGCGAGGCGCGTAAATATTGTCTCCTGGGAGATCGGTCGGCGCGCGAGCTGTTTGGCGAAGATACCTCGGCTGCCCTCGGCAAGGTCATCAAGGCAGGACGCACCTACTACACCGTCGTCGGGGTCGTAAGCCGTATAGGCAACATGATGAGCATCGGTTCGTCTCCCAGCACCTCCGTCTATCTCCCTTACGGAGTCGTCAGCATTACAGAGAATCGACATGGCGTCCTAGACTTCGTCTGCCTCGTCCTGCATCCCGACGCGGACAATAAAGACGTGCAGAGACGTGTCCGTGAATACTTCTCGACGAAGAATCAGCTTGCCCCTGACGATCCCAGCGCAGTATCTTTCTTTGACTTCTCGGAGATCTTTGGTCTCTTCCGCGGGATCAATCTCGGCATCGACATCCTCGTATGGATCGTCGGCATCGGCACTCTACTGACAGGTGTCGTCGGGATCAGCAACATCCTGCTCGTCAGTATCAGAGAGCGCACCCAGGAGATCGGCGTACGTCGCGCCCTCGGGGCTCGTCCGTCCGACATCATCGGTCAGTTGCTGATGGAGTCGCTCAGCCTCACGACCCTCTCGGGTCTACTGGGCATCGTGGCAGGTGTGGGTGTCGTGAGTATGATGAGCAACATGTCCTTCGGGGAGGATGTCCCCTTTGACACGCCCTCCATTCATCTATCTATAGTCCTCGTTGCCCTCGGGGTCATCATACTGAGCGGACTACTCGCGGGCGTTATACCCGCGATCAAGGCAACCGAGGTGCGCGCCATAGAGGCAATACGAGAGGAATAAGCTTATCCTGGCAAGCCTCTCACCATTAACAGAGTCAAACATTCAAACACATAATGTCGTATGAAGAAAGTAATCAAATGGGTCCTCTGGATCCTCTTCGCCCTCGCGGTCATCTCCACATTCGCCTACCTATGGCGCAAGGGACAAACGCCCCCCATCGCCTACGAGACCGTGACCGTTCACGAAGGCGACAGCATCCGCAAGACCATCGTCCTGACGGGAAGCATTGTCCCTCGCGATGAGGTCGCTATCAAACCACAGGTCGCAGGCATCATCAGCGAAGTGCTCGTTGTCCCAGGACAGGAAGTCAAGGTCGGCGACATCATAGCGCGCATCTCTGTAGTTCCCGAGATGATGCAGATCAGCAATGCTGAGACGAGCGTTCGGCAAGCAGAGATCTCACATGACCGCCTACGGGCTGTCTACGAGCGTGACCAGCAG
>JBHACZ010000083.1:0-16654 GCA_041854825.1 Porphyromonas sp.
GGTAACGGATAATCTGCTGAAATCCGCATTTTATGCACTTTTACCCTCTAAGCAATTCGATGCAATGCATCTTCCTTCTCACACACTCCCAATCAATTACCCTCCAACCTCTATATTCTGCTCTTACTCCAAATTGTTCCACCATTTTCCCTAAAAACATCCACCATTTTCCCTAAAAACATCCACCATTTTTCGCGCTTTGCCTCATCGCCTGAGAATGAGTATCTTTATCTCGGTGTGCATGATGGCAGTGTATTCTCCGAGAGATACGCATTGTCATTAGATGCTATCGCTATAATTTGCAGTATGAAGCTAGGTAAAGAGTATCCTGCGACGCATTCGATGTCTACGAGCTGGTTCGCGATAGACAGCGAGGGGGAGGTTGCACTATTAGAGTTCGGTGAGGAAGGCCCCTTGCCTGTAGTCGTGCCACCCGAACAGCTGATGGAGGACATTATCTGGGGGCAACATACACGATGGGCGGAGGATGGACTGCGGGAGACGACGCTTACTCCCGACCAACTTGCATTCTTCCTCTCTATCATGCATATTGAGCCTTTTGACCCGCAGAAGCATCATATTATCCCTGGGATATGGTTCATAGACATGGCACGGATGGAGAGATTTCGCCCGTTGGCAGAATATCTTCGGGAGTCGATTGTCGTGCTTTCGCGGGAGCATGGGATCTATTATGTGGGCTGGGACAGTACTTGTGAGGACGAAGACTGGTCTGATTATATAGACCAGGCTGAGGAATGGGTACTTCGTGAGGGGTTCGTCTTGCGCTATGCTAATCCTGAGGACATTGACACTGAGTATCGTCGGTGGATAGATGGTGATACCTCGCTCATAGAGTCGTTCCCTCACTATGTGTATCATCAAGAGGACTATTGCTATAGTCCCGAGCTTCGTCGGGTTAATGCCTATAGTGCGCCTATTCGAGCAGATCAGCTATCCGAATCTTATCGTGCCAAAGCACTGCGATTGCCCATGTCCTTTCGGGAATGTGAATCCTTCTCGATCGACGACTATTATCCTTCCCATCATCATCGTCAAGAGAAGACATTACCTCCAAGGGATAGGCAGGGTAGACGCATAGCACTCTCTATTACTGACCCTGGCTCGATGTGGTTTAACGCGGGGCATGTTTTGCTCTCGGGCTATGAGCGGGAGGATATTCTACAGCGGATGGGGCGGACGGATGTGCGTCTATGGATGCATAGCCCTCCATGCCGTCACTGCGACTACCCGACGATCGCGATCATTAGGGAGAGGCATCGAGGCTACTTGCTCGTAGATACTCCAGGGGAGATCGCTTATCGTGCCTTGGTGACAACCTATCTGCCGTTTGATTTTGACTTTAGATCGAGGGCAGAGGATAATCCTGGCTCGGAACTGGAGCTTACTGGGTGGCTCGAGCAGAGGGTGTGGGCGTATAGATTGTTCTCAGATTTTCTGGAGCGTCTACTGACATACTACCACCCGTATGTACTCATACTAGAAGAAGATGTGCTGGAGGTACTGAGCTGTTGCCATCAGGTGGGAGATGGGACGATAGAGCTTGGTGGGGAGACCTATCCTTTCTTCCTCTACGAGTCTATCGCTAGGTACACAGCGGAGATCTTGTCGCTCGCCGAGAAGCCCTATCGCGGAGACCTCCGTAAAACTATCTACTTCGACGAAGATTAGTGCCACTGGGAAATGGCTTGTCCTATCGCCTGAGAATGAGTATCTTTATACTTGTTTTGGTGTGATATGATCGTTCGCGCGGAGCATATTGCAGCTGTATGGATATGAGAGATATTGATGGAGTTAGCCTAGATCAGGCTATTGCCCTCTATGAGTCGGGGGATGTTTATCGGATCGAAGTAGGGACGACGCAGGGACTATGCAAGATTCATCGCAGGCTCTTTGCGGGGTTGTATGACTTCGCAGGGCAGGTGCGTACGCTCAATATTGCCAAGGGGGGCTTCCGCTTCGCGAGTGCGCTCTACCTAGATGCCGGTCTCAAGGCAATAGATCGGATACCTGAGACGACGTTTGAGGAGATCATTGCCAAGTATGTAGAGATGATGTTGCCCATCCCTTCCTAGATGGTAATGGTCGCTCGATGCGTATATGGCTGGATATGATCCTGCGCCACCGCCTCGGTGTCGTCGTGGACTGGCAAAGGATCGACCGCGTCCAATATCTTCAGGCGATGGAACGCAGTCCGATCAATGACTTAGAGCTTCGCGCCCTTATTCAGCCCGCGCTAACTTCCCTAATCGACGACCGCGCAGTCATCTTCAAAGGCATCGAGCAATCCTACTACTACGAGGGCTACTCCCGTCTGTAGATCTCTTGCCAGCTAAAACAAGATCTAGCCCAAGGAGCGTGCCAGCTATGGAGGGTGTGCTGTGGGTAGAATTATATGATTGCTCTCATCGCAGAAAAAATGCGCACTGAGGATCAGTGCGTTGCGAAGCTAATTACCATTAAGTGTACTCGGCGGTTTGGGGGTGTTATATCTTTGCAGTGTAGTTGAGAGATGAGGGGAGACGACAGAGAGCTCCCGCGCTCCCGACCAAACTAAATAATACCTAAACACAGTATGTACTATTCACTAACTAAGCGGACTATGTCCGTAGGTCCCGCTAAGGGTCAAGTGCGCTTCGTCGCTAACCTCGTGTGCCAGAAGGAACGTATCACGTTCGATAGCCTCTGCTCCAAGATGTCCGATGGGACTACCATCAGCGATGCCGATGTGGCAGCCGTCCTCTTCAAGCTCCGCCGTGTGCTGGGCGAGTACTGTAGCCTCGGTTATATCGTGGACGCTGGTCCGCTCGGGACGTTCCGCCCCAGCATTCGTAGCCGTGTGGTAGAGACAGAGAAGGAGTTTAGTCCTTCAGAGCATGTCACCCGTACACAGATCCTCTTCACGCCTCGCCCAGAGTTTCGTAACCTGCGCAGTGTAGAGTTCCATCGTATAGCTCCAGGGGCAGCACTGCCCACGGGTACGGCGGGTGCGCCTCAGACGACACCTCCCGTCCCAGGTGGTGGTGTACAGGGGAATCCTGGTCAGCCAGAGGAGGAAGACGGCTTCTAAGTGGAGGTGTGCCATAAAGGGCGAACTACTGCGTTGCTGTCGCGATTCGGTTTCGGTCACGTACGCAAGTACGTGGCCGAGACCTCCCGCTCATCGCCTTGCATTTCATCCCTTTCTGACACATCGCCCGAGGATGTGCCGAGCTAGTAGTCTCGGGTATCTTCTATAGACAAGGAGCATCAGCACCGATAGCCTTAGGGCTATGCGGGCTGACGCTCCTTGTGTTTATATTCTCCGACGGGTCGATCTCTACTGCGTGAGAGAGAAATAGCGGTCGAGGACGAGCAGGGAGAGGAGATCTTCGCGGGCAGAGTCTCGAAACTGGGCAACGTACTCGTGGGCGTGGCGGATGATGGCCTCGGCTTCGTCAGGATGCTCGATGTAGTAACGCATACGTTCCTCTAGGTCGGAGAGGTCGGGGCGTATCTCGACGTAGTGGTAGTTCGGGATGAGTTTGCCTTCCATGAACCACGTCTCATAGGTCGGGCGGGGCATTACGGCGAGGCAGTTGCTCGACATGACCCATTTGAGATTGCTGGCGACATCGTTGCCCTCAAGCGCTAGGACGAATTTGTAGTCGAGATGGGCGTACAGGCTCCGCTTCTCGCCAGCCCATTCGGGGCGAAGGGGATGGCGGGAGACGTCGGCAGCATCCACCATCGGGTGTCCGTGGTACAGCTCCATGAAGCGGACACGGCAATCCTTGTCAAGGACTTTGCCGCGAAAGATCGCCATATCTCGCTTTTGTCTCCAGGGCTTGGGGTCATCGATGAAGATAAAGTGGCGCACCTTGTCGAGCTTCATGAGGACGCTCGTGCGGTTGTCTCCTGCGATGGGGCGACTCTTGACGATCGTCGGGTGGTCGGGGATGTGGGTGATATCGCCAGGGAGGAAGAGCCAGCGCAGAGACTGCGGGAAGTAGCGCAGATACTCGTAGGTGTCGAAAAAGTAAACCTTTTGCCTGCCGAGGCGATGGGCAGAGAGCGGTGGGGCATCACTCGGCAGAGGCGTGCGCTCTGTGAGCTGGCAGTAATAGCTGAGTCGCTCTGCGATATAGTCTCTGTCGGGACGCGTGCTCCACGAAGCAAGTATCCGCTTCCTACGCCAGCGCAGATAAGGGCGCGGGGTTAGGAAGCGGATATAACCTCGGAGGAAATAGGGAAGCTTGGCATTCTTGCCGCTACGCAGGATCATCGAGGGTAGGGGAATGAACGTTCGTCGGGGTTAGATGGCAAGCACCATCGCCACGGCATAGGCTGCCATCCCTTCGCTTCGTCCTGTGAAGCCGAGACGCTCGGTCGTGGTCGCCTTGAGCGAGATCTGCGAGATGTCGATGCCCATGACCTCTGCCATGCAGGCGCGCATCTTAGGGATATGGGGATTGAGCTTGGGAGCTTCGGCAGCGATGGTCACGTCGATATTGCCGACGCGGTAGCCTTCGCGAGCTACTAGAGCGCAGACCTCACGCAGGAGGATCTTGCTGTCGATGCCCTTGTACTTCATATCCGTAGGAGGGAAGTGTACGCCGATGTCTCCGAGGGCGAGAGACCCGAGGAGAGCATCGCAGACGGTGTGTAGCACTACGTCTGCGTCGCTGTGTCCCTCTAGCCCGAGGGCGTGGTCGATCTGTATGCCACCGAGCCAGAGCGGATAGCCTGCCTCGAGGCGGTGGACGTCGTAGCCGAAGCCGACTCTATAGGGGAGCTTCATTATCGTGGAGGGAGGAGGTTAGTTGAATAGGTTGCGCAGTCCCTCTAGGTCGAAGCCCAGGGTGAAGCGGAGGGTCTGGTCGAGCGGATTCTGCTGGACGGTACTCATCATATATGAGGCATCGATGCGGAAGGCACTCATGCGGAAGCCTGCACCAGCAGTGAATGCCTGTAGATTGCCCTTGCTGGGGTCGAGGTAGCTGTAGCCAGCGCGGAGGAAGAACTTGTCGTTGTAGTTGTACTCAGCCCCGAGGCTCCAGCGAATTTCCTTGAACTCCTCTGAGAGACCTCCCTTGGCATCGCCGAGGCTGTTGAAGATCCCCGAGATCCCCGACATGTTGCGGTAGGAGGCGATGGCGTCGGTGAAGGCTTGGTCGCTCTCGTAGTCCGAGCGGATGGGCTGCTGAGGGACGAGGAGCTTATTCGCTTCGACGTTAAAGGAGATCATGTTGTACTCGTCGATGGGGTAGAGGATCCCTGTGCCGAGTGAGAGATTGGCAGGGATGAAGGACGAGGTCGTACCACCGTCGTAGGAGATCTTGGAGCCGATGTTCTTGATATTGAACCCGACTGTCCAGAGGCTCTCTGCTCCGCCGAGGATGATGTACTTATTCATGTAGCCAGCGATGTCGGCAGCTACGGCATTGCCAGCGTTGCTCTCGCCAGAGATGTCCTGATTGGAGTTGATATAGCGCAGGGCGACTGCCATAGAGTAGGCTTCGCTGAGCTTGAGCGAGTAGCTGAGGTCCACGGCGAACTCATTGGGATGAGCATCCCCGAGGCTATTACCCATCTCGTCCCAGCGGGTCATCTTGCCGAGGGAGAAGTAGCGAACAGAGGCACCGAGTGCCTGCGTGCTCTCCGCTCCTAGCTGGTAGTACCCCGTCACCTGCATCAGCGCGACGTCATCGACGATCTGAGAGAGCCAGGGGGTATAGCTAAGCGATACACCTGCCTTGCTAGAGGCGAAGGCGTACTTGGCAGGGTTCCAAAACTGTGCATAAGGGTCTGCTGTAGTCGCTACACCCTGATCGCCGAGACCCGCAGCGCGCGCATCGGGACTAATCTGAAGTGAAGGGACTGCCGTCAGTACGGGGCGATAGGTCGTAGCCGTCTGCGCGCTTAGTGAGAGCGAGCCGAGGAGGGCAAGCGCCGAGAGGGCGAGAGATTTGTTTATGGTCATAATGCTAATAATGCTTTTGTCAGTGCTATGAAGCCTAAGATCGGGCATGCCGAGCGGTCGGCTTGTTTGATTTCTTCTAATTATTTTCTCCTGTCGTTATTGCTGGATCTGCCAGCGTGCTGAGGCGTAGGCAGCTGCACCGTCACGCGCTCCGAGAGAGGCGCGCACGATATAGCTACCTGCGGGGAGGGTCGTGGCGATCGCCGAGAGGTCGAGTGCTACAGGCGCAGTACCCGAGGTCTGTACGCGAGTAGCAGGAAGGCTGGCGATGATGCGCCCGCTCAGATCATAGATCCAAGCCGTCGCAGTGAGAGTAATACCTGCCTGGTCGTGCCAGAGGCGCAGTGTCGCGCTGGAGGAGCTAGGCGTGGGCGATACCTCGGCTCGTGAGATGGAAGGGGCTAGCCCAGGCTGCACGGTGAAAGAGAAGTCGAGGGTGGAGGCGTTGTTGTACACATCCCAGACGGTGAAGCGTGCAGAGTGGGTACCTGCGCTTAGCTCGGGCATAGCGAAGCTCACCGATCCTAGCCCTGCCGTCTCTGTGCTGGGCGTGTAGTAGGCGCTGAGGTCGTAGGTCATATCCGTACGTCCATCGAGGACGAGGGTAATGCGGTGCCCGAGTCCAGCTCCCGAGAGGTTGATGGCACTCTCGTCATGGAGCAGGGCGTAGAGTTCTGCTCGAGAGGCGATGCGGGGCGTGGTGCTGACGCTCTGCCCACCGAGCAGGAGCGCCTGTATCTCGGGTCCCTCGGTGTCGGCTGACAGCTCGCCCGAGCCTCCGGTCTTGATCAGTAGATTCTTATTCACCCCTACGACATCTATCCCGCGTACTGCGTCTAAGGCATAGAGGCTAATGAGCCCACGTCGTCCCGAGTAGGCTACGTCGCGAGGCACGACGAAGTCCAGCGCGTAACGACCCTCCTTGACCTCGGCTGAGCCTGTGTAGATGACGTTGATGTAGTTGCTGAAGGTCACGGGAGAGACGGTCGTGCCAGCTCTGTTGAAGTTGTCTATCGTCTGCATCGACTGTTCGCCGTCGTAGATCGTGACATTCACTGTACCAGAGAAGTCACCATCGACAGCTCCATCTTCGGTCGAGATAGCTCCCGTGATGCTGACGCGCTCGAGGGCGGACAGCTCTACGACGGAGCCCTGGGTGGCTTCGCTTCCTGCGATCGTCGCCACACCAGCCAGCGAGGGAGGCATCACGATGCGAGTCAGGGGAGAGCCTAGGAGGACGAAGTTCAGACGATTCTCGGGCGAAGACTTAAGGCGCAGAGAGTTCTTCGCATCGCGTACGATAAGCCCGAGAGGGCGATAATCTCCGTCGGCACCCGGGGTGAATAGCTCCTGGAGGATCGCCTTGTTGAGCAGGACGTTCGGGAGGTCATACACGACGCGGGTCGTCGAGAGCAGGGCTACGCCTCCGCTCGTGGGATGTAGTAGCACCTCCTCGCCCGACGAGGTTGCCAGAGCATCGAAGGGGGCGAAGTCACACGTGGCAGTGATCCAGAGAGGGAGATGAGCGAAGTTGAAGTTCTGAATATCGCTCTGGGTAAGAATTTGCTCGTCTGCCCAGCTCTTGGGGTTGCCGTGCCCATTGTAGTTAATGAGCATTAGCCCGCGATCGAGTGCCTCGAGGATAGCTTTCTTCGCTCCAGGTACGGTGATCTGCCCATTGACGCTCTCACGGGGGAAGGCGCTCATGTAGATCTTGTCCAGGCGGATCTCGGGGTGATCGGTCTCGAGCTGACGGCTGATGTCGATACTCTGGCGGGTGTGGCTGTTGCTATCGCCATTGTCGGCGATGAAGGCAGCCCGCATGCGCCAGTCGCCGTAGTCGGGCGTGGTCTCGTAGCGGATGATCTTGTTGATGACTGTGGCGGCCTCGGCTGTCGTGCGTACGGGCAGACGGCCGATACCCACATCCATAGCGAGCTGATGGAGCTGTGGGTAGAGTGCGGTAGCCCCTGATCCGCTGTAGGCGAACTCATCGCTGATGACCCCGAAGTAATCGTCCGTCGTGTAGCTCGAGAGGTCGAGCGAATTGACGCTTTGGTAGCTGAGGAGGAACTCCGTCGTGCCGAGCGCTCCGACCTGCCAGGGGGCTGTGAGCTTGCGGTTGTCATAGGCAGCGTCTCCGATGAGGAGGACCTGCATGGCGATGTCCTCCTTGCCATGCGTCTGCCTGTATAGATCGCCGAGATGGCGAATGGCAAGGCGGTAGGCAGTAGCGTCGGGCGTACCACCATTGAACTCGTCGAAGATCTGTTGCTGGCTTACGACCAGCACGCTCGATCCTAGCCCGCGGTAATGCGCTGCGAAGCGTTCGCTCTCTGCTCTCAGAGCTTCGGTCGTGATGATGAAGAGGTCGGGAGCAGTCTCCTGCACGCGGATGGCAGTCGGGGAGACGGCACCGACGATAGCAGGACGCAGGGCATCGACGAGGCGCAGGGCGAGATAACGGCTAGGCTGTCCATTCTCCTCCCATGCGGGGACGCTCATCGAGAGCGTGCCACCCGAGAGGGCTGAGGAGATGTCTACCATGGCAGTGCTGGTAGAGCTGCCTGTGCGGAAGAGGCGTATGTCGCCCGCCCCCGTCATCGTGTAGTCAATGCTCGTGGCAGTAGTACTCGTGGCAGGACGGCTAAAGCTTAGCTGACCCGAACCAGGATAGGCGAGCGTCGCCAGCACATTGAGCTCGTAGTAGTCGAGGTGCGCCACGACGCCACTAGAGGAAAAGTCTAGAGCGACCTCAAATTGATCCCCTGGCAGAGCGACATAGCTCTGTCCCGTATGGTCGCGGTGCAGGCCATAGATATGGTACGACCCCGAGCCAGCAAGGTAGCGCATCGCCTGCATCGTCATCGAGGTCGTGGCATTCGGCTCGGAGGCAATGCTCAAGACGAAGTTCACATCTACCGAGCGGGGATATGCCATAGCGGCGAGCGAAGCCTTGGCAGAGCGTGCGCCACGAACGCTGTGCGTGAACGTACGGCGTGCTGTCGTCTGGAAGCTCTCGCCATAGAGCCTGCGTCCACTGCCCGAGAGCGAGTATAGATCTTGCTCGTGCAGGACGGGAGCGATATAGGTGTCCGCATCGGATGCGGGGCTGGTGGGGCTAGTCGCCTTGATGGTCTGCATACGCAGAGGGGCGTCGCCCTCGGTTAGAAGGTAATAGCCTCGGCGTGTGTAGTGGTTGGTCGTGTGGTGGTAGAAGTCATCCGCAGGGCTGTATGTCCAGCTTGTCGTCCCCTGACCATAGAAATAGAGGTTGCCCCCCTCGAGCAGGGTGGGCACCTCAAGTAGCCCCTTGCCTCGTGCCAGCACGATCTGCTCGGGGAGCAATGCACCGCCTAGCCCCAGCACCCGTACGCGGTTGATATCCGTGAAGCCAAGCGAGGCAAGTTCGCTTGCCGAGAGGACATGTAGCCCACTTTGCTCCACGCTGATGCGTGCCCAGCGCCCTGTGGCAAGGGATTCGCTCGCCTCGGCACGCCCAGCCCCGAGGAGCGAGGCGAACGCCAAGAGCGCTATGATGTAATAGGTATATAATCGAGTCATCTAATATCAAGAAGCTAATTCGTTAGGCGGGTTCCTCTGCTTGGGCAAAGCCCCGCTCGGAGTATAACGGCTGAATACCTGTCCCTAGTGCCGACTTCTACCTACAAAGATACGACAAACCAACGCAATGCGCCCACTCGGGCACTGCCTCCGCCCCAGTCTCACACATGTGAGGCTGGGGCGGAGGCGTTTGGTAGAGTTGCTGAATCGCTGGGGCTGTCAAGGGGGTGTGAGGAACAAAGGGTAGGGGCGAGGTGTTTTATTCCAAAAGTTATTTATCCCAATACAGCAGAATAAGATGTCGCTTCACGAATCACTTAGCTTCCGTCGCTCTGTACGCCACTTCGCGGCAGATCGCCCCCTCGATCCAGCGCTCGTGCGTCAGTGCCTCGAGGAAGCTCAGCTTGCCCCTACTAGCTCCAACCTCCAGCTCTGGGAGGCGTATCACGTCGTAGACCCTACGGTCAAAAGCAAGCTCGCCGAGCTGTGCCTAGGGCAGAGAGCTGCGACCACGGCGGATCAGTTTGTGGTCTTCGTCGTGCGGGGTGACCTCGCAGGAGATCATGCCCGCAAGGTGCTTGACTTCGAGATGGGCAATATCGAACGACACAGCCCGCAGGAGCGTTGGGAGCATCGCAAGAAGCTCCGCCAGACCTACTATGGTAAGCTGATGCCCTTCATCAATGCCCGCTTCTGCGGAGCCATCGGGGCGTTTCGCAAGGTGCTGATGGGGACGCTGGGGCTCTTTCGCCCGATGATCCGCACGGTCAGCGAAGCCGATGTCAGAGCGGAGAATCACAAGAGCTGTATGCTCGTGGCTCAGACGTTCATGATCGCCATGGCAGAGCGACAGCTAGATACCTGCCCGCTTGGGGGCTTCGACGGTGCGCGGGTGAGACGCCTGCTATCTCTACCTCGTGGGGCAGAGGTGAGCCTCGTGATCTCGTGCGGTATTCGCACAGAGGGTGGTGTGTGGGGCGATAGATTCAGGCTCCCCTTCGACGAAGTCTATCATCAGATATAGATCTTACGGAGTACTCCCCCGACTACCTAATAGGCAGTCGGGGGAGTCTCTATTTGAGTGTCTGTGGTCTCCCTACTTGAGTGTCCCCCGACACTCAAGTAGAGAGGCAGGCGAGTATCAAGTAGGTAGTCGGAGGAGACTTCGGTAGTCAGAGGATGTAGTGGACGGTGTGTAGGTGAGGGCTAGAATGCTCCAGGAGGACGACCGCCTGGGTGTCCACCAGGTCTACCCATATTGCTACTGCGCATATCGCTGGCAGAGGCATTGCCCGAGAAGCTATTGAAGCGATAGATGAAGTGGAGCATGGCGTACTGACCGATGGTATTCGTCTCCTGCGAACTGATCGCCAGTGCCGTCACACTACGGAAGATATTACGCTTCTGCCCGAGGACGTCGTAGAACTTGAAGCGGAGCGACGCTGCATTCCCACGCAAGAAGCTGAACGAGAGCCCGAGGTTGAGCAGGGTCTGCTCCTGATTGTACCCCGAGGCGTAGCCCGTCGTGCGGGTGTACGATAGCTGGCTCTCGAAAGCGAGGTTGAGCGGGAGGGTAATATTCGTGTCCCAGCCTAGGCTGTACTCGTTGGTCGTCTGCCCCTTTACGGACTCGACGCTGTTTGAGGCGGTATAGCCTGTCCAGCTTCCCTTGATATTGGTGTCCACAGCCCCCTGGCGGTAGCCGAGGGAGACGCTTTCGTTGAGGGAGAGCGAGAGGGCATTATTGCGCACGCCATCGACGAAGCCGACCTGATTGGCGAGCATATTGCGCGAGGAGAGGCGCAGGGTGAGAGGCTTCCACCCAGTGGGGATGATGGCAAAGCCACCGAGTACTCCTCTCCAGCTCCCATTGACATTGGTGTAGCCGATAGTACGCACGCCCGTCGTCGTGTCGTAGACGGAGGTAGAGACGATCTCATCCTGCACGAGGCGGATCATACCGAAGAGGTTAAGCGAACTCTGCTTAGCAGCCGAGAAGAGGCTGAGGTTACCCATCAAGAAATGCATATAGCCAGGGCGAAGGTCTGCATTGCCGACGTAGACGAGGAGCGGATTGGTCGCGTCCTGTATAGGGGCAAGCTGATTGCTCGTGGGCTGGAAGCTACGCCCGCGGTAGTCGAGGCGAAGGCTGAGGGCACGGCTGGGCTTGTAGGTATAGCGCAGGGTGGGGGAGAAATTGACTACGTCCTGCGTGATACGGCGGGCGATACCCTGTGATGTCGTCGTGCTGACGAGGCTAGAGGGATCGACGTTGATCCCTGCCGTGATGTCGTGCGCCTTGGCAGTATGCTTGAGGGCAAGTCCTGCGCGGTGCGTGAGGAAGCTGGATTCGAAGCCATAGCTGTAGGCATCGTTGTGCAGGGTGTATGCCCCTGTAGCATCGAGGTCGTAGGCAGCGCGCGAGGTCGATGCAAATTCGCCACGGAGCTGATAGCTGACTTGCAGGGCAAGGCTGGTGGTGAGGGGCTCGACCCAGTTGAGGCGGGCGCGGAAGTTCTGATTGCTGCTCTCGTTCTCTAGGCGTTGATTCACCTGAGCATTCGAGGCTGAGGAAGCGGTGTAGATATTGCTCTCGTACTGCCCCTCGGTGTCGTCACCGTTGATCCCCATCTCGACAGAGGCGGAGAAGGTGCGCCCGCGGTCGCTGAGGCGACGGCTGGCATCCACATTGACGCGTCCCGAGTAGACACGGCTCTCGGTGGACTGGGTGAGGGTACTGCTCGTGATGAGTGCACCCGTCTCCTCTAGGGTGGTGACGGACTCGCCGAGGTAGGTGCCAGACCCCGTGCCATAGGTTAGCTGGGGGGTAATGATGATCTCGGTCTTGGTGTCGGGCTTCCAGTCGAGGCGGAAGTTTGCCCCCGCATTGTACTTGGTGTTCAGCTCGGTGACCTTGCTCGAGTCGTGGGTATTGCCTGTGGTTTGGATATTCGTCGTCTCGCTGGTGGTGATCGCCTCCTTGTCGCTATTGCCGAAGAAAGCGTTACCGCCTACCTCGGTCTTGGCACTAGCGGCGATGATGAGGTTACCGCCGAGGATGCGTGACGAGGTGATACCGTCATTGCTAGTATCGCGCTGCATGGGACGACGGCTAGAGCCGCTTGCCTGCTGGGCAATGTCGCTACGGCTGAGGTCGGCAGCGATGTCGCTGAAGCCTGCATTGTTCGTATTGTTTACACCTCCGAGTACTGTCCACTGCTTGCTGTCGGAGAAGCGATTGACGATAGCGTTGGCTTCGTATCGCTCGTCCGTACCGCCTCCGACGTAGGCGGTGCCGAAGAGCCCCTGCTTGCGTCCAGGCTTGATGGTCAGGTTGATAACCGTCTCATCGTCGCCATCGGCAAAGCCCGTCATGCGGGCAGCGTCGCTCTCGCGGTCCAGTACCTGTACCTTCTCGATAAGCTCGGCAGGGAGGTTCTTGATCGCTACCTTGGGATCGCTCTCGAAGAATCGCTTCCCATCGACCATGATCTGGGAGATGCTCTTGCCGTTGATGGTGATCTCGCCCGATTCGCTGATCTCGGCTCCAGGGAGCTTCTTGATGAGCTCCTCGAGGACGGCGCCCTGGCTGGTCTTGAAGCTCTCGGCATTGTACTCGATAGTGTCTCCGCGCACGACGACCTCGGTCGCCTTGGCAGAGATAACGAGGTCGCTGAGGAGCTTGCCGTCCTCGGTGAGGATAATGTCGGCGATGCGCTTGCTCTCGCTACCCGTGACGCGGATCTCCTGCGTGTGGGTGGTGTAGCCGACGTAGCTCACCTCTAGGTGATAGGTGCCTGCGGGGACGCCTGCGATCGTGTAGGCGCCGTGGCGGTCGGTCGCCATACCGCCCTGTAGCTTACCTTGGGCAGTAGTGAGGCGAACGTTCGCATTCGGTAGGGGGGTGTCTTTGTCCTCTAGGACGTGACCGCGCACGGTCGTCTGCGCTAGGGCAGTGAAAGCCGTCAAGCAGAGTGCTAGAGCGGTTAGGAGGAAGCGCCTCGGATGAGGAGCTGTGTAAATAGTCGTTATCAGTCGTATCATCGTCTTCGTACTGGAGTGGGAAAAATCTGTTTGCTTGTTAGTTTAGAATCCATTCGGTACGAAAGGTTTAAGTTCTTGCCCGATGATGTTAATAAGTCACCGTCCTCCCCACAGCTATCGCGATAGCTGTGGGGAGGACGGTGATCGATGCTCTAGGGGGTGACCCTAGCGCGGGCTAGAGAAGCAGAGCATACCTATATAGGCGCATGCCAGCCCGCCGAGGACGCTCGCGAGGATGTACCCCACTGCCGTCCATGTCGCCCCGTGCTGGATGAGACGCAGTGCCTCGATGGCGAAGGTCGAGAACGTCGTGAAGCCTCCGCAGACGCCCACGGCGAGCAGGAGCCGTAGCCCCTCGGTCTGACTATGCCTAAGCTCGTAGCCGACCCACATGCCGAGGACGAAGCTCCCGAGGAGATTGACCAGGAGCGTCCCTACGGGGAAGCTCTGCGACGCGCTACGCATCGCATCGCTCGTGAGGTAGCGCATGATGGCGCC
Source organism: Porphyromonas sp. (assembly GCA_041854825.1). Taxonomy (GTDB): domain Bacteria; phylum Bacteroidota; class Bacteroidia; order Bacteroidales; family Porphyromonadaceae; genus Porphyromonas. The sequence continues at coordinate 14,087 of JBHACZ010000083.1, forward strand.
GATGCCTCCGCCTAGCCCTACGAGGGCAATGCTCTGCCAGGGGATCATCTCAGAGAGGGGCTATGGCTTGCGTCTAAGCAGAAGGGTGATCTGCAGCGTAGGGTCATAGAGGCTTAGCTGATCGCCCTCGAGACGGACGCGCTCGAAGATCTGGTCTTCTCCCGAGAACGCCTCGAGGATCTTAAGCTCCTCCTGGGCAGGTGAGAAATGCTCGGGGATATTCGTCACGTTCACTCGAGAGCCCGACTGATCGGGGGTGAAGGTCATCGTCTCTCCGCCTGTGAGCGTCCAGGTGCCAGCGAGGTCTAGCTCTACCGTGTAGGCAGTGCTGTCCGCGCCGATGTCCATCGTCAGTCCGAGGTGTGCCGTGTCGCCCTGCGCCAAGTCGAGGCTCATCGCCACGACGGAGACGCTTCCCGCAGAGAGGAGGTGTGAGTTGTCTGCTGTCCAGTGTCCTACTAGCTCCCCACGGTCAGTGCCTGATGAGCAACCTGTCGAGAGGAACAGGATGCCGAGGGCAAGCAAGAGCGTACTGAGTGCGCCCCAGCGCATGGAGCGTGAAGAGGTCGTTGCCATAGTGCTCTAGTAGTCTACGAGTGCCTTGACGATGAGCTTGCGCACCTTGCCCTCGCCGATGATGGGGGCGTGTGCGTCTTCTGGCCATACGATGGCGAATTGCCCTGGCGTAAGGTCGAGGTAGCTCGTGGCAGGTCGGTCGAAGAGCATGAAGTCTCCCTCTGCGTCGTAGGGCTTGCGGGGTGTGCCAGCCTCTGCGAGATCGCACCAGCCGAAGCGCTCTACGCCATCGAGGATCACGTGGATGTCGAGATACTGACGATGCGCCTCGAGGGGCTGGTCTGCCTGTGGGACGAGGGTTGCCTCCACATTGTTGATATAGAGGCGGTCGCCATCGAGGACGATACGCTCTAGGGGTGCGTCGAGGAGGTTGTGACGCTTGATGTAGTCGAATACCTGCGGGAAGGCAGGGTGCAGGCTCTCAATGCGAGCCGACTGGTCTAATGTGCCGAGTACCATAAACTGATAAATATTGGGCTGTGGATAATGAAATCGAGATGTAGGGGGGGCGGGCTATCGCTTAAGCCTGTCCGCGCTCTGAGGCGAGGATGATGGTGTCCCCTTGTCTTGGCTAACGAGCCGAATGCTTGGGGTGCGTATGCCGGGCTTTAGCTCGCCTCCGACGACGATGATGGCGCCCTCCTCATCGGGATGGGTGAGCCACACGGCATCAGCACGTGCGAGGTCGGGGTGCGTCCCCCAGACTGACCAAGGGCTGTCCGCCCGCGGGGTAAATCGCCAAGCCGTGGGCGTGAAGTGGTACCACTCCTCGGGGTGCATCAGATACCTGCGGTGCTCTGCCTGTAGGGAGTCGAGGGCGTGCGTGTCGCCCTCTGCCCGTGCTCGTGCCATCGCCTGTCCGCGCTGTAGAGCTGGGACGAAACGTTCGCTATGGACACCCCCACCGAGGACGAATGTCCCATCGGACAGCCTGGTAATGCTCCCTCCGCCGAAGGTCACGCCATCGAGCCCCTCGGGGAGCGGTAGGTCGTGCCATGCGCCGTCATGATACTGATAGCCTACGAGGCTTGCCGAGGCAGGCGTGTCGGTGTCGGTATCCGCGAAGCTCCCGATCATATATAGGCACTCCGCTCCCTCGGGGGAGAGGTCTGCCCAGGCAAGCACCTTGAGCAGAGGTTTGCCAGGGTAGGGGGGCAGTTCGCGAAAGCGATAGCTATAGCCCTCTCCCTGTATGGGAAGAGACTGGTTTTCGCTTGAGGTAGAGCTGACGGCGCTGCCCTGAGAGGATGATGCGTGTGGGGGATAGCTTTCCTCTAGACATAGCACTCTGTTTGATCGTTTGCCAGCGAAGCGTCCCCCGACGAGGTACGAACGGCTGGTGACAGCATGCACGCCGACGGTGAGGCTACTGGCTACGCCTCCAGCTGCCCAGGTCTCGGGCAGGCGGATCGTGTCCAGCGTGATGGCGGGGATATCGGGAGAGGTGGAGTGAAGTGCATGGATGCTGTGGATGAGGTTCACGTCTCCTGCGGGCGACTCGCCACCGAAGATACGCTTCTCCGTCGCCCCTGCATATGCTAGTGGCGTAGTGAGACTGCCTAGCCGTCTGATGGTGGGGGCTTGGCTTGTCTCGTCTTCGCTGGAGAGCGTGATGGCGTAGATGTCGGCATAGTACCGTTTCGTGCCACCGTCATAGACGGGACGCTCGGGGAAGTTGCACCCGCCACCGATGACGAGGTGGCCTCCTAATGTGTCTGTGAGAACGAAATGCCCCGAGACACCCTTGGCATAGGCAGTGTCTAGGTCGGGGAATGGTGCATAGTCCACGCTGACGAGGCGCGGCGTGTCGGGGGCTGTCGCCTTACCCTGCTGTGCGCCCGTGCCAGCGCATCCGACGAAGAGCATCAGCGTCAGAGCGCTGAGGAGTGTCCGTATCATAAATAGTATCATTGCTTAGTATAGTCGCGCAGATGCGCTTGCCGTGATTAGTGGAGTGGGAGGATTAGAGGGTCAGATTACCCTCGCTGTCTA
>JBHACZ010000084.1:0-8014 GCA_041854825.1 Porphyromonas sp.
CAGTATGGCGTAGCTGTGAATGATCACAAAGCTATGGATTTTGAAAGCTACTCACAACCTTGTCGCGCCTGTACGGCGATTCACAACTGCTGTGAATGATCACAAAGCTATGGATTTTGAAAGCTATTCGGAGGTGATGAGAAGAACTAATGTCTAGGACTAGTCGGTGGCGAGCAGCGGTTCGTCGCTGTCGAGGCGTCCGCTACCGAGGCGGATGACTTCGAAGGGTTCGTCTGTGCAGTCGATGATTGTCGAGGATTCTCCTCGGACAATACCACCGTCTACGACGAAACGCACCTGAGAGCCGAAGCGTTCGTCTACGAGCTCGGGATCCGTGGTGTACTCTGGTTCGTCTTCGTCGGGAGGCAGAGAGGAAGTGATGAAGGGATTGCCCAGTTCGGCGGTAAGGAGACGTGCCAGCGGATGCTGAGCCAGCCTAGCTCCGACCTCCTTTCTGTTCTTGAGGATGCGAGGCAAAGAGGAAGAGGGAGGTAGGATGAAGGTATATTCGCCCTTGTGCTCCTTGATGAAGCGAAAGGCGCGGTCATTCATTCGGCAGTATTCGGAGACCTGACTGAGGTCAGCAAACATTAGCGACAGAGATTTGCGCCGAGGGTCTATCCCCTTGAGTGAGCAAATCTGCTCCACAGCGCGTCCCTGCAGAGCATCGCAAGCGTAGGCATAGCCTGTACTCGTGGGGTAGATGATGACTTCGCCCGAGCGGAGTGCCTCGATGACTTCGGCTAGCTCGCGATAGTTGGGGTTGTCGGCGTAGAGCTTGATCAGCATAATGGGGAAGATTTAGATGAGTGAATGGGGAAATGGCTAGAGCCCACCCTCGGCACGGGTCTGACGAAGTACCTCGTAGATGAGGATACCCGCAGCGACGGAGACGTTGAGCGAGCCAATCTCGCCGACCTGTGGGATACGGACGATGCTGTCGGCAGCGCGTAGAGTATCATCGCTAGGACCGACCTCTTCGCTACCCATCACGAGGGCAACAGGGGGTACGAGAGATTTCTCGGTATATTCGGCACTACCACGCTCGCTGGCTACAGCTACGCGAATGCCATACTCACGCAGGAGGCGCACCGTCCCTGCGATACTAGAGACACGACACACGGGTATGCGATGCAGAGCTCCCGCAGAGGTCTTGATCGCGTCGCCTGTGACGCTAACGCTACCACGCTCGGGGATAATGATAGCATCTACGCCAGCACACTCGGCTGTACGGGCTATCGCTCCGAAGTTGCGCACGTCGGTAAGCCCGTCCAGCAGGACGAAGAAGGGCGCACGTCCCTCATCGTAGATCTGTGGGATGAGCTGCTCGAGCTGCGTGTACTCGATCTCGGCGAGGAAAGCTACTACGCCCTGGTGGGCGCGTGTGGTAAGTCTGTCGAGCTTCTCCACTGGGACGCTCTGTACGGGGATAATGCGCTCGCGAGCAATATCCATGATACGCTGAGTTTCGGGAGTTTTGAGCCCGCGACGGATGAATATCTTGTCTACTTCGCGTCCTGCGTCGAGAGCCTCGAGGAGGGAGTGCAGTCCGTAGATGAGTTTATTTTGCTTCATATCAGTGATTATTCGTTTCTATGCTGTGACTGTGTAAGCAGCTCGCGTGCAGCGGCTAGGCTTACGTCTGTGATGCGGCTACCGCTCTGCATTCGGGCGATCTCTGCCGTGCGCTCGTCCTCATTGAGGAGGCGAATGTGGCTACGTGTGGTCTCGTCGCCGTGCTCCTTGTAAATATAGAAGTGCTGAATGCCCGAGGCGGCTATCTGTGGAAGGTGAGTAACTGCCATTACCTGCATGCTCTGCCCCATACGCTGAAGGATGGCTCCGATACGATCAGCAATGTCACCCGATACCCCTGTGTCTATCTCATCGAAGATGATCGTGGGCAAGTGCCTGCGGTCAGCGATGAGAGCTTTGATACAGAGCATAAGGCGGGAGATCTCTCCTCCAGAGGCAATGTCTGCGACTGGCTCAGGGGCAATCTCTTTATTCGCAGAGAATCGGAAGGTCACGCGGTCGCATCCATCGCTGGAGAGTGTATCCTCACGCGCGACCTCGATCATGAGACGGACGTGTGGCATCCCGAGCTCTTGAAGCCCAGCGACGAGCGCCTGCTCTACCTCACGGGCGGAGGCTGTACGCTGGGTGTGTAGAGCTTCGGCTAGCTCGGTGGCTTCGGTGAGGTGGGCAGTGACCCGCTCTGTGAGGGCGGTTATTTGTTCGTCTGACGAGGTAAGGGCATAGAGCCGTTCACCGAGATCGTCCCTTAGGGCAATGAGTTCGTCTATGCTGGTAAGGTGATGACGCTGTAGTAGGGTGTTGATGAGGTCTAGTCGCTCGGTGACGAGTGCTAGTCGCTCGGGATTGTACTCTATCGCTTCTGCCGATGTATCTAACGTCTGAGTGAGGTCACCAAGCTCCACCTTGACAGAGTGGAAACGCTCTAGCAGTTCGTCAGCCTCTGACCAATAGCGCCGAATGCTCGTCAGTCCATCGATAGCTACCGAGAGTGCCTGCATCACGCCTCGCTCGTCATCGTCGAGAGCAGTGAAAGAACGGGAGAGTCCCGTCTTGATGTCTAGGGCGTGGACGAGCTGCTGCTCCTCTGCCTCTAGCTCCTGTAATTCGCCTAGGCGTAGGTTGGCTTGCTCCAGCTGGTCATACTGGAACTGTAGAAAATCCTGCTCACGCAATGCCTCTTGCTGACGCTGACGAAGCTCCTCAAGCTCTCGGGAGCAGGCCTTGTACTGTGAGAAGCTCGTGCGGTAGCGACTGAGAAGCTCGGCATTGGCTCCATAGAGGTCGAGGACATTGCGCTGGAAGTGAGCATCGCCGAGCAATAGATTCTTGTGCTGGGAGTGGATGTCAATGAGATACTCGCTCAGACGCTTGAGCAGAGCGAGCGAAGCTGGTGTATCATTGACGAACGAACGGCTCTTGCCCTTGACCGAGATCTCGCGTCGGATGATGAGGTCGTCATCATCTGCGTCGATCTCCTCCTCTGCCAGGATGTGGCGGATGGTGTCGTCTACCCCAGAGAAATGCGCTTCGATGAGGCAACGCTCTGCCCCAGGGCGTACGGTGGAGCTGTCAGCACGCTGACCCATCAGCAGGGCAATAGCACCGAGCAATATACTCTTGCCCGCTCCCGTCTCGCCCGTGATGACTGTCAGCCCACGGGTGAAATCTATATGTAGCTCGTCGATGAGGACGAAATTCCTAATAATCAGTGTCTCTAACATAATGCGTCTAGTGTGTAGAGCTGTGGCCCTCTGCTCTCTAGCGACTTAGCCTCTGCCATACATCGCTACGTGTGGGGAATAGCTGACGACACAGCTCCAGCATGTCCCGCTTCTCCTGTGTGGGAGCATCGGCGAAGATATTGACGATCTCCTCCAGCTTCGTCGTCTCGAATAGGGATAGCAGGGGGGAGTTCGGATAATTCTTCCGATACTCCTCTAGAGCTGTGAGGCTCGTGGCGATCTGCTTACGTCCCTCGGCTATATTGCTCTCTAGTACGTCTAGCCCGAGGCGATGGTAGATGTACCAGAGCTGACGGAAGGGGGCATATTCGCCCGCAGAGAATACGGGAGCCAGTGATCCGCGATTGCGATCAGAGCCGAAAGCTCTCCACCCCTCCCAGTCCGAACGCCCTACGGCTAGGCTGGTGAGCTGAGATATGTGACCTCCTAGCGTGCTACCTCCCTCGGGAGAGAAGCTGTCGAGATCCATCGCGATGACGTACTGCGCATAGAAAGCTAGGATAGCCACCAGATGATTCTCTACCATCTCTGGGCTATACTCTAGACTCTGACCCGAGACGAACTCGAAGGCTACGTCCGTGTCTCTATACGCCATCGTGGACGTGGTGTAGGTTGTGCGGTAGACGGGACGCGAGGCGGTGATGGCTAGCTCAGCTTTGTAGCGAGAGTCGTCCTCGACGGAGAGGATCTTGAGGGCGAAGGAGCAAGCTATGCGCTCGTTGGGGGCGAAGGAGAGGGGTGTCCAGCGGGTATTGTTGAGCAAATCAGTTAGCTGACGCTCCATCTCTGCATAGCGCGCCCTATCGACGGTGCCGAGGTTCTCTGTCGAGATCCTTAGCTCTGCCCTTAGCTCCTGTGCATGTGCGACGCCTCTGCCGAGGGCAAGGGTCGTGAGCAGGAGGAGGATGAGACTGATTCGCTTCATAGACTACTAACGTGCCGTGCGGTGGGCGATGATATAGTCGATGATGTCGGTGGCGACGTCATCTTTGCTTTTGAGCTCAAGGTGACGGGTATCAGCCATTCGACTGAGGAGCGTAACCTTGTTGGTCGTATGACCGAAGCCTGCACCTGCCTCTGCAAAGCTATTAAGCACAATGGCATCAAGCCCCTTGGCAGACATCTTGCGCATAGCCTCGCTTTCGTCTGCCGATGCCTCTAGGGCAAAGCCAACGAATGTCTGATCGGCGCGCTTGGTCTGCCCGAGGGTGGCAGCGATGTCAGGATTACGCACGAGGTTGATACTCATTGTGGGGCTTCCCTCACGCTTGAGCTTGCCCTCGACGGGAGACTCGGGGCGATAGTCTGCTACGGCAGCCGAGAAGATAGCGATATCCGCGCTCTCGATCACGGACTGCGTAGCCTCCAGCATCTCCAGCGCTGTGGTCACACGTACCGTGGCGACCTCTGGGGCTGGGGTGAGGCTACTAGGTCCTAGGACAAGGGTTACCTCTGCACCCTCACGAGCGCAGGCATTGGCGAGAGCGATACCCATACGTCCCGTGGAGTGGTTGCCCACGAAGCGAACGCTATCTATTGCCTCGTATGTAGGCCCTGCGGTGATCACTACCCTGCGCCCAGCGAGGCGTCCCGACTGGCTAGAGAAATACTCGGCGAGCCGCTCCACGATGATCTCAGGCTCTTCCATGCGTCCTTTGCCCTCGAGGTGACTAGCGAGGAAGCCCGTCCCTGGCTCGATGATCATGTTGCCTCGAGACTGAAGCAGAGCGAGATTGTCACGAGTAGAGGGGTGTGCGTACATATCGAGGTCCATCGCAGGAGCGACGAAGACGGGAGCCTTCATCGAGAGGTACGTGGTCAGAAGCATGTTGTCAGCTATGCCGTGCGCCATCTTGCCTATCGTGGAGGCGGTGGCGGGAGCGATGAGCATGGCATCTGCCCAGAGACCTATATCGACGTGACTATTCCACGTGCCGTCACGTCCCGAGAAAAACTCGCTGATGACGGGGCGGCTCGTCAGTGCCGACAGGGTGATAGGGGTGATGAACTCCTTGCCTGCGGGCGTGATAACTATCTGTACCTCGGCACCACGCTTGATAAGCAAGCGAGACAGCACCGCAGCCTTGTAGGCTGCGATACTGCCTGTGATGCCTAGGACGATCTTTTTTCCTTGAAGCATAATATCTATAATCTGTCCTAGCCTAATGTGTCGGGGTGAAACGTTATCCCTGTCGTAAGGCTAGATAGGCTCGAGTGAAGTGACTCTTGGTGTCGAGCGTAAACTCTGCCCCGATGACCCATGAGTAATAGCCTGGGTCTCGGCGCAGCACATCTGCGAGCAGCTGCCCGCGGTACTTGCCGAAGTTGATGACCTCGTTGCCATCCTCGTCATAGACGAGCATACCGGCGAAGTCGACATAATTATTGTATCGTGAGAACGAAGCCAGAGACTCAATGTCTCCCTCCAGCTCGCCTGCATAACGCTCCACCTGTGCCTGCAAGATCTCGTACGTCGCACGGGTATCTGCCTCTGCCGAGTGGGCATTCTCTAAAGTCTTGTCACAGTAGAAACGGTAGCCAGCAGAGAGATTGCGTGGCTCCATCTTGTGAAAGATCGCCTGCACATCCACCAGCGCACTCTGGCTGAGATCGACCTCTACTCCTGCGCGGAGGAATTCCTCTACAAGCAGGGGGACATCGAAGCGGTTGGAGTTGAACCCAATCACATCGCATCCCTCGATCCACTGGTACAGACTGCGAGCGACCTGAGCGAAGGTGGGACAGTCGCTCACGTCTTCGTCCGTGATCCCATGGACAGCAGTCGCCTCGGCTGGGATAGGCATGCCAGGGTTGATGCGTCGGGTGCGCATCTCCTCACTGCCATCGGGCATTACCTTGAGGATGCTGATCTCTATGATGCGGTCTCTCGTGAGGCTGGTGCCCGTAGTCTCTAGGTCGAAGACTATGGCGGGGCGGGTGAGCTTGAGCTTCGTCATGCGGATAAGGGGCTACAGGTCGCCGATGAGCTTGAGAGGGATGATGAGGCTAAGCACCTCTACGCCCTCGGGGACATTCAACGGTGTGATGATACCCATACGCGTCTGGTCTGCTAGGGCGAGCTCTACCTGCTCACTCTGTAGTCCATCGAGGAGCACCTTGAGCAGCTCGAAGTCGAAGCCGATACGTAGCTGGTCGATGTCTTCACTCTCGGCATGGATGAATTCCTCTGCGGCAGTGGCGAAGTCAATGTCATTGGCACGCAGGCGGATCTGCTTGGCATCGATGTCGAGCAGGACGAGCTTGCTCGCCTTGTTCGCACAGACAGAGATGCGCTTGGCAGCCATCAGCAGAGCCTCGCGGTCTACCACGACATGGTGTGGGCTAGAGGGAGGGATGACCGTATTGTACGCAGGGTAAGTCCCCTCAAGTAGTCGAGCCGTAAGGGTAAATTCACCCAGCTCGATCATCAAGTGCTTAGCATCGAAGCGCAGGCGGATATTGCCACTCTCGCGTGGGAGGAGCGAACCCGAAAGGAGCTTGCACACCGAGGCTGGGATACATAGCTTGATAGGCTCGGGGCTAGAGACGCGCTTGTCCGTGTAGCGTACGAGAATGCGCCCATCGGAGGCGACGTAGACTATCTTGTCAGAGAAAAAGTCCATCAGCACGCCCGTCATGATGGGGCGTCTGTCGTCGGCGCTGGCAGCGAATCGTGTGGCATTGAGCCCCGCGAGCATGCCTTCGGCAGAGAGCTCTACGCTACGTTCGTCGGCAGAGAGCGTGATCGTAGAGGGGTAGGTGTCAGCCGTAGCTCCGAGGAAGCCGTAGTGTCCATTGCTGTAGGTAAGTGTAGCCTTGTAATCGGTCAGAGAGATCTCGATGGTAATGGGCTGATCGGGAAGCTCGCGCAGAGAGTCCAGGATGATGGGTGCGCCTACGACGAAGCTACCATCCTCACCCTCGTTGGTCACGTCAAGGACTGCCGTTAGGCGATTGTTAAGGTCCGCAGCTGTCAGCGTCAGGACATTGCCCCGCAGCTCGAATAGGACATTGGACAGCACGGGCAGAATGCTCGTACTCCTCGAACTAATCGCCTTAGCGACCATCTGCAGGTGCTGCATCAGCGCACCGCTTGCTACAGAGAATTTCATCATTACACTACTATCATTATCTGTCGGTGATGTCACCACACGCAGGCAACGAACCTATGGCAGGTTAGTCCCCAGGGTGTAATCCTATCACCTCATTTATCAATACTTATTATCCTACAAAAATAACGATTTGTCTCCACCCGACCAAGCCTCCATCCTGGCACCCGCTCCCAGTGTGATGAGTAGCATCTTTCGCCGAATATTGTCCTGTAGCTCCATGGCTGCAGGATCGAATTGTCACGATCCCTCGAGGGCAAATCTCCGACATAGCGTATCTTAGATGGAGACCAAAGTTTGATATATGTATTCCAAGCTTTGGTATATGTAAACCAAACTTTGGGATACATATACCAAGCCTTGGGATAGAGATGGGATAAAGCTAATTGCCCATTTCGTTTCTACTCGTGCGGGGAATAAATGTCCGTGTACCCTTAGCCTTCAGCTCGGGGAGAATGCGGATGAGACTTGAGGGGGGCTGGGCCAGGGCAACCGCATCAAATTCTGAGAAGCTTTCTGAGGTATTCTGGATTCATCGCCGCCTTAAACATTCTCTTCTTCACAGAGTGCTTGTCTTTCTGAGCCTTAACGATCCCCAAGGCCAGCTTCCTCAAGACGTTTAGG